>JAJFUW010000086.1 GCA_021372235.1 Spirochaetia bacterium | reverse complement strand
CCGGCCCGCCCGTCAGCAGAACTTTGCGGCCCTTTGCGCACAATTTTTCCACAAGTTCGGTATACCGATTCACGCTCAAGTTCCATGCCGAACCTTTTGAACCGGGGTGTACCACTATGAACGAACCCTTTTCGAGTAGCTTTTTTGCAATATACGCGGCGCCATTGTCCGATTCCCTGTCGGTCATGTAGTAATATTCTTTTGAAGCTGTCGCATTCCCGATGTAACGCGCCACAAGGTCCAGGTTATAATCTGCTTCATGTTTATACGGGTTTCTGCGGGAAATGTTTACTTTTTCATTGAACAAAAAAGAGTACCAGCGCCTGGAGGTCCCTATCCTCCTTGGTATGTGTGCCGTAAAAAATGCCCACGCCAGTTCCGGCCTCGGGTAAACCGCCACAACAGCGTCAAAATATGTGTTTTTGAGGACCTTTACCGCCTGTTCGTGCTCTTTTTTGTCGTAAAGCATTACAGAAGTGACGTCAGGGTTGTTTTCGAGCACGGGTGCGGCGTAACGGTTGACAAGGGCTATAATCTCAGCCTGCGGGTATTTGAGCCTCAGTTCGTGGATGAGCGGGGTCGTCAAAAGCAGGTCTCCGATGCCGTCTGTTCGGGAAACCAGTATCTTTTCCATTTGAATGCTCCCTCACTTTAATCTCAAATCTCAAATACAACTTAAACCTCATAATCCCGCTACTAACCGGGATATGTTATTACTTTCCGTATTTTTCAACAATAGTTTTTATTACATCTCTTGTTGAATGATTCTTTGCGTCCCCGACAATGGCAATTTTAATGCCCAATTTCTTTGCAATCTCCTTTTCCGGGACCGTATCTTTCGTATAATCGGTTCCTTTGCAGTGGTAAGTCGGACGGAGTATCCGAAGTGTTTTATCCACTGTCATTTCGTTAAAAATTACCAGGTAGTCTACAAATTCAAAGGCCGAGAGTATCTCCGCGCGCTCTCGCTGGTTTATCAGCGGCCTGCCCTCGCCCTTTAATTTCCTGACCGATGAATCGGAGTTAAGCCCCAAAACCAGCACATCAGCTTTTGCCTTCGCGCCCTGCAGGAACCTCACATGCCCCACATGCAGGACATCGAAACACCCGTTGGCAAAAGCCACTGTTTTGCCCTGTTTTTTCAATCCGGCTATTATCCTCGCCATTTCTTCTCTTTTTTTAAGCTTTAACATTTTTTAGGGCTCCTTTCAGTTCGTGTACCGGGACGGTGGCGGCCCCGCGTTTCATTACCACCAACCCGCCGCCGATATTGGCGAGGAAAGCCGCATCAACAAGCGACGCGCCACACGCAAGCGCCGTGGCTATAATAGACGACACTGTATCGCCGGCGCCGGAAACGTCGACTATTTCATCGGTCCCGTAGGCGGGTATCCTGCTGACCTTGCCCTTTTCAAGCACTATCATGCCCCTGCTGCCCCGGGTGACTATCATACCGGTACCCTTCATGACCTTTGCCAGCTTTTTGACTATTAGTTCCACATCCTCTTCCCCGTATTTTTCATGGCCCACCGCCGGCCCGGCTTCGGTCTCATTGGGAGTGGCCGTTGCGACATATTTGTATTTTTTCAGGCCGTAACGGGAATCCACAACCACCTTTTTACCCGCTTTTGCCAGCGCGTTGACCGCCTTTATCGCTCTGTCCGTTATGATACCGCCGTCATAATCCGATACAAGTATCACGTCAACGTTCTTTGCCGCCCTGTTGATGGAACCGATAAGCATCTGTTCCACCGCCGGGTCCACATCCTCTTCGTAATACCTGTCTATCCTGACAATCTGCTGCTTGACCGTGTGTACGGAGCCCGCCATGACCCTGGTTTTAAGCGGCACCGAATAATTTTCCGTTCTTATAATATGGGACGTATCGATGCCTTTTTTTTTCATCATGTCCAGGAGTATTTCCGAGTATTCGTCGTTGCCGACAACCGCGACAGGTATCGGCTCCGCTCCCAGATCCCTGATGTTCATGACAGGGTTCGCGCCACCGCCTGCCAGATAAACGCTCTTCCTGTGGCGCAGTATGAGGACGGGAGCCTCGCGTGATATCCTCTCCGTCTCGCCGTAGATGTATTCATCGAGGACAAAATCCCCGAGTACCATGACCTTCCGATTTTTGAACCTGTCGATTATTGCCTCGTAGCGTTTCATCGGTACCTCCGTTTATTTTCAACGCAACCACAAATCCCAGAAAGACCCGTTTCCCGGTGCAGCCTGAAAATCACGGCTACACGCGGCCTCATAATGCCTTGAGAGTCCTGTGACAGTGGGAAATCGCTGTCTCTACGGTTTTTTTCTCTTGTTCAGGGCCGCAAACCACTTCGCGGCAGCGTAAAAATCCCTGCCAATAAAATCAGGCCTGTCATACGCCTTACTTATAAGCGCTTTTTCCTCTTTACCGTAGCCGGTCAAAACGAGCGCCGTTTTCGTACCGGCATTCTTGCCCAGGTGGACATCCGTCAGTTTGTCGCCTATCACCACGCTTTTCTTTATGTCAATATTAAACTTTTTGGCCGCCGCTTTTATCATGCCTGTCTTTGGTTTCCTGCAGTCGCAGTCTTTGAGGTATCTTTTGAGAACCGCTTTTGTCCTGTGGTGCGGGCAATAATAGAACCCGTCAATCTTCAGACCGTATTTTTTCAACAGGCAGTTAATGTGCAGGTGCGTTTTTTTTACAAAAGATTCCGTAAAGTACCCGCGCGCCACGCCTGACTGGTTTGTGACAACTATTACTTTGTACCCGCCATCTTTCAGAAGTTTTATTGCCTTGATGGAACGGCTGTAAAATTTAACCCTCTTTAGATTGCTGATATAGCCAACCTCGTGTATCAGGTTCCCGTCGCGGTCGATGAACGCCGCGCGCGAGCGCGGTGGAGCAGGGCGGTAGGTTCCGCGAGCGCTATACATGCCGGCACCCTAAAGACAAGGGACAAAAGCAGGACGCAGGACGTCCTCCAAACAGCAGTACTCCTGTCTCCTGTCTCCTGTCTCATTCGTTTTTGGCAATTTCATCCTCCGGTTTACTCAACTGAAATTGCATGTTGTACAATTTCGTATAGACGCCGTTGTTTTGAATCAGTTCATCATGTGTGCCCATTTCCGCCACCCTGCCCGCCTCGAGCACTATTATCCTGTCCGCGTTGCGCACGGTCGAGAGTCTGTGGGCTATGACAAAAGTGGTCCTGTTCTTCATCAGGTTATTGATGGCTTCCTGCACCAGTATTTCCGACTCGGAATCCAGCGCGGATGTTGCTTCGTCGAGTATGAGTATCGGCGGATTTTTTAGCAGTGCGCGTGCGATTGCCATGCGCTGGCGCTGTCCTCCGGAGAGCCTAACCCCCCTGTCGCCAATCATGGCATCATAACCATCCGGTGATTTCTCTATAAACTCCGCGGCGTTTGCGGCTTTTGCCGCGGCTATGACCTCCTGCATATTAGATTTATCCTGGCCGTAAGCTATGTTGTTTTTTATGGTATCGTTAAAAAGTATTGTTTCCTGCGTCACCATGCCGATGAGCGAGCGTATCGACCTGATGTTGACGTTTCTCAAGTCCATCCCGTCTATTTTTATACAACCGGAGACCGGGTCGTAAAACCTGGCGAGCAGGTCTGCCAGGGTCGACTTTCCCGCTCCGGACGGTCCGACCACAGCCACTACTTCGCCCTTGTTTATGGTAAAACTAACGTCCTTTATGACCTGCGGGCCGTTCAGGTAAGCAAACGAAACACTGTCAAACTCTATTTTTGATACCAGTTCCTTTACCTCCACCGCGCCCTCGGATTCCACCACGTCCGGTTTTACATCGAGTATGGCGAATATCCTCTCGGCAGAGGCGAGCGCCTGCTGGATAATATTGTTCATATCGTTGAATTTTTTAATCTGCGGGTATAGCGCGGTCAACCCTCCCATAAATGCGAAGAACGTGCCTGCCGTCAGACGGGCGTGTACTACCTCGCTGCCGACAAAAAATACCAGCAGTGCAATGCCTATGGCCCCTATGGATTCCATGATTGGGGAGGCCGTCATATAGGCGCGCGCCCCCCTCATGGTGTGATCAAAATGCTCCTGCAGGACCCTGTTGAACTTTTCCCTCTCGTACTTTTCCATTCCAAAAGCCTTGACTATCCTGATGCCGTTAAATGACTCGTTTAAAATAGAATTCATGTCCCCCATCTTGGCCTGTATGTCGCCCGAAGCGGACTTTATTTTTTTTCCGAGTTTCATTACTGGCAGTACGGCGACAGGAAATATGAATATCGTTATCAGCGCGAATTTCCAGTTCAGGTAAAACAGCATGCCCGTGAGCCCGATTATTGTCATGGAACTTCCTATTATGTTTCCCAGCACATCCACGAGCGCGCCTTTGACCAGCAGGACATCATTGGTTATCCTTGACACCAGCGTCCCGATTTTTTGATTGTTAAAAAACGACATGGAAAGCCCTGTTGTATGCTCATAAAGTTCCTTGCGAATATCATAGATAGTCTTGTTGCCCATCCACGTCAGCAGGTAGGCCTGCACATAACCGGTTATACCCTTGGCCACAAAAATGACCACTATAGCGACAGGCAGCCATGTTATCCAGGCCATCGCCTCTGCTTTGTCGGGGTTTGCAAATATCTTGTCGATGACGGGTTTAATGACATACATGGACGCAGTGGTCAAAAGCGCGGTCAAAAGCATAAAAACAAGGGCTGTTATCAGCCGCCCTATGTAGGGTTTCATGTATGTAAGTAATCGTTTGTAAGTGTTCATATATCTCCCTGAAGTGTGGAAATCATGGGCAAAAATGGAATTACAATGACTTTTTTGCCTTAATTACCCATCATTTTAGACGATTTTATGGTGGAGGTCAAGGCATAACTGGCGGGGGCATGTGTGGGTCCTGATAAATAAAATCCCAAGACATCAATTTAAACCGCCGGTCATTTATTACCTGACAAATTACGGCAGTTAAACAGTCTCATCCCGGCCGGACCAAAAAACTTGAAAATAACATTAAAACGATGTAAACTCATACTAATTTAGATGAGCAAGGAATACAACTATAAAGGAGCCTTATGTCATCCAATTGGCACGACGACGCAAAACGGGTTGCCGCAGGCATACGCCGGCGCGTTCTCGAACACACGATTAACAACAACGGCGGGTATTTAAGCCAGGCTTGCTCGTCAGCCGAGATACTTGCCGCGCTTTATACGGGCATCATGAACCTCGGCAAACCCTCAACCCCCCTGATACCAAAACCTTTTCCCGGTGTTCCCGGCCCTTATAATAAGGAATACTTTACCGGCGGTGAATTTAACGGGCCCCATACTCCGGAATATGACCGTTTTATCCTCTCACCTTCCCAGTACGCGCTCGTGTTGTACGCGTGCCTCATCGAGACCGGAAGGATGGATGAGTCCGGTTTAAAGCAGTTCAACAAGGACGGTTCCTCGGTCGAAATGATAGGCGCCGAACACTCTCCGGGCATGGAAGTCACCAATGGTTCCCTGGGGCAGGCGTTGAGCCAGGCGGCGGGTATCGCGCTGGCAAAAAAAATGAAAAAAGAGGCGGGACACATCTGGGTGTTCATGTCGGACGGCGAACTCCAGATAGGCCAGACGTGGGAAGCTTTCCAGTTCATGGTTTACCACCGGCTCGATAATATGACGGTTTATGTTGACGTGAACGGTTACCAGTGCGACGGCAAAATGACCTCCGTGATGTCCATCGAACCGGCTGAAAAGAGGTTTGAATCTTTTGGCTGTACTGTCACGCGCATCAACGGCCACGACCTGAACGCCATCGAAGCGGCAGCTGCGGCCCCGCACACTGACAGGCCCCTGGTCGTATTGTGCGATACAAACCCGTGCGAAGGGCTCCCGCTTTTAAAAATAAAAGCCCCCAAATTCCATTATTTAAGGATGAAAAACGAAGAAGAGCACCGCCTTTTTGCGGAGGCGCTCAACAACATGAAAGGGCTTCCCGGCGGCACAGCGGGAGGTATATAGGCGGCTGTCATGGAGATAGTTACCAGGCCTCACGGACGCAACCTGATAGAATGGGCCAGGGACAAACCCCGGGTGGTCGTGCTGTCGGCGGACCTGACAGGTTCATGCGAGGTTGATACGTTCAGAGACACATACCCTTCCCGCTTCATCTCCGCGGGCATCGCCGAACAGAACATGATGTCGGTATCCGCGGGCATGGCCCGCGAAGGTTTTATCCCCTTTGTCCATACATTCGCGGTTTTCATATACCGCAGGGCTTATGACCAGGTGGCAATGTCAATCGCCTACTCCAATCTCCCGGTCAAGATGTTCGGGTTTCTTCCCGGCGTCATGACCCCGGGAGGCGCTACCCACCAGGCGCTGGAAGACATAGCAATCATGCGTTCCCTGCCGAACATGACGGTCATTGACACTGCCGATGCCACCGAGATAGAGACCATGCTCGACCCCATAATGGCGGTTGACGGCCCGGTCTACGTCAGGATGCTGCGCGGCGACGTGCCGAGGCTGTTCGACAAAAAAGAACCCTTTGAACTCTCCGTCAACAGGACACTTTCAACAGGCAGTGATATCATGGTGGTCTCCTGCGGGATATGCACCGAGGAGTCCATACGGGCCGTGGCCGCCCTGCGCTCCAGAGGAGTTTCGGTCGGTCACATACATGTTTCAACCCTTAAACCGTTCAATGCCGCGGATATTCTTGAAGCCGTATCAGCCTCAAAATACGGCGTCATAACAGTTGAGAACCATACCACCATAGGCGGCCTGGGTACCATTGTTTCAGAGGCAATGGCCGAGAATGGTATGGCAAAGAAAATAGAAAAACTCGGCCTGCAGGATAAATTTGCCCATGGAGCCTCGAAACGCTGCCTCATGAAGGAGTACGGCTTCGACGCACCGTCTATAGTGGCGGCATTTGAGAAGCTGTCAGGTTCGATGACAGGCATATCCGAGGAAGAATTAAAGGCCGTGGAGATAAAACCCGTGCATTCGCCGTTAAAAGCGGAAGACCTTTAGTAAAGTGGCTGAAATGAGTAAAAATAAAACAACATCCGGACGTTTTTCGGTTACCTATTCCTTTGACGCCTCATCTCTTTCCGAGGCCCAAAAAAAGGCATTTGGCATCTGCGTGGAGCAAACCATTGAATTTCCCTATGGTCTTGTAAAGGATAACTATATAAAAAAATATATAACCGGCCGCATACTATCAATTAAAAAAGTAAAGAACCGCTATCTGGCCGAACTGTCATACCCTGAATCAACAACATCTTATGAACTTACCCAGTTCCTGAATGTGATGTTCGGGAACACCTCCATACAAAAGGGCGTAAGGGTTGAGTCCTTTTCCCTGTCCGGGGGGCTAAAAAAGGCATTCCCCGGCCCGCGGTTCGGGGTTGCGGGTGTGAGGAAACTTACCGGTGTATACGGCAGGCCTTTCGTATGTTCCGCCATCAAGCCAATGGGGCTAAGCCCAAAGGCCCTGGCGGCGCTGGCCTATAAATTCGCCATGGGCGGCGTTGATTTCATAAAAGACGACCACGGGCTCTCCAACCAGCCTTTTTCGCCTTTTAAGGAACGTGTTCTAAGAGTCAGCGAGGCCGTACGCAAAGCAAATAAAGAGACCGGGTTGCAGTGTCTGTACGCGCCTAACGTTACAGCCGGAAGTTCTTCAACAATGGAAAGGGCTCTGTTTGCAAAAAGAGCAGGCGCGGGCGCACTGGTCATTTCGCCCGGACTCTGCGGTTTTGCGTCCACGCTGGAAATATCCAAAAACGTGAAAATCAACCTCCCCATACTCTCCCATCCGGCCATGCTCGGGAGTTTTACCTCATGCAGCGGTTCGGGCATTTCGCACTACGCTCTGTACGGCCTGATAACCAGGCTCTGCGGAGCCGACGCCGCCATTTTCCCCAATTATGGAGGCAGGTTCTCCTTCTCAAAAGACGAGTGCCGTTCCATAATATCCGGCTGTTCCTGTAATTTTGGCGGACTAAAGTCCGTATTCATGGCTCCCGGCGGCGGCATGACAATTGATAAAATGGCAGAAACACGAATGTTCTACGGGGATGATTCGATATTTTTGATGGGCGGCGGATTGTTCTCCTCAGGGCCGGATCTGGTGGAAAATTGCAAAAAGTTCAAACGGATAGTCAGCGGGCTTCTTTGATTACAAATTCCAAATAAAAACTAATCTCGTTCCCGTTTTTCGCCTGTTTTAGGCAAACGAAGGCCCAGTTTTTTTAACCTCAGGTGATACTTGTATATATCCTCGCCCGGTGCCAAAGGCGGGACCACCACTGTTTTGGTCGTTGTCACTCTTTTGCTTACGGTTTTTTGTGTCATCCTGTAACTTTTGCCGCCTCCCATTATCCCCCCAATAGAACTTTCGCGTTCTTAAAAAATATCCGTTCCCTATCCTCTTCATCCTTAACGCACCGGTCTACCTTTGCCGCTATTTCCCCGGGGTCCTGCCACGGGAAATCAGAACCAAACAACACTTTTGGAACACCGTGCGCCTTTAATACTTCGCAAAACAAAGCGTCATCCATGACCGTCGTATAGGCCGTATCTATAAAAACATCCTTACCTATGACGCAATCCATGGCCTCCCGCCACATCATAAGTCCCCCCATATGGGCAAGTACTATCTTCATTTTTTTGTATTCTTTTATTACCCTTTTGAACCTTGAAGGTCCGGCGTTTATTTTTGCCGGGTCAAATCCCGGTTCTGCTCCGGCACCCGCGTGGAACAGGACAAAGAGCCCCTCTGAAGCGCAGGCGTCATAGACAGGTGCCATTCTATCATCATCGGGCCAAAAGCCCTGGGAGTTAGGGTTTAGTTTAACGCCCTTTACGCCGTTTTGTTTCAGACGCCTTGCCTCTTTTTCGGCATCTCCTGCCAATTCCATGTGCATGGTCCCCAGGCTGTAAACTTCATTGTCGGTATGGTTATGGGAAATCACTCTGGTATTGGCTTCTATCGCCTGCTCACCGGAAAGTGCCGCAGGCAGGTTTATGGCATAACCTATGCCGTTCTTCTTCATGGCTATTTTCAGCCCCTTTAACTCACCGTCGGCTCCGGGCAGTGCGAGCCCGGACTTCAGCAGATAGTCGTACGCCTCTTTTGTGCGGTCCGGGGTTAAAAAGTGGGTGTGAAAATCTATTATTTCCATGTCAGACACCGAGAAGTTTTTGGGCGTTCCTGAAATAAATCTTATCCAGCGTTTCACCGCTGAATAACCCGGAGAATTTTTTCTTTATTGCCGCGGCCCTTTCCCACGGAAAATCGCTGCCAAAAAGTATCTTATCGGCGCCATGAGCCTTTACAAGTTCGCGTATAATGCCGTCATCCGCCCCTGCAGTGTAAGCAGTATCAAAATAAAAGTTGCCGCCGCAGAGATATTTCAGCACGTCATCCCACATCCTGTAGCTGCCCATATGGGCAAATATCAGTTTCAGGCCTTCGATGGTCGCCACTTCAGCCAGCCTTTTTGGCGTCGCGTGGACCTCGGGATAGGCAAGATCGACGCCTGCGTGGAAAAGTATGAATAACCCGTATTTTTTGCAGGCTTCATATATCTCCCAATGCTCCGGGTCATCCGGATAAAATTGCTGGTACTCGGGATGAAGTTTGATGCCTTTGATGCCCTGCGAGGCCAGAAAACCAAGTTCCTCATCCACATTCCCTATCTCATAAAAATCAGGGTGCATTGAACCGAGACATATCACGGACCCGTCCCCGGTCTTGTTCTGCTCTATCATTTTGCGGTTTATGGATATAACCTGCTCCTTTTTTGTGGCAGGAGGGGCGTTAACGGATATATCAACTCCGTCAAGCCTCATGTATTCTTTTAGGGACCGCAGGGTTCCATCGCCGCAGGACATTACTGGTTCGGTTGCCGAAGCAGTAAGTTCTTTAATGACTCTTGGACCGATATTATCGGGGAAATAATGTGTGTGAAAATCAATAAGCATGTGGCTCCTCTGGTTGTTAAAAGCCGCCCTTGTAACCGCAACCTTCAGGTTGCGCGGGGGCATTAATATCAGCAGCCTTAAACGCTGCGGCTGCATGGTTTGTATTCTTACTTCTGTTCGTGTTTGTAATGGAGGACTTGTGCTTTTTCCATCGTTATCATACCGCCCTTTAGCATACGCTCGATTACAGGTATGAAGTTTCTCACCCTGTCCTCCGTGTCCACTATCTCGACCACCACCGGGAGGTCCTGTGACATCTCTATCACCCTGGCGCTGCGTATCCTGCTTGTCTTACCGTAGCCTAAAATACCGCGCAAAACCGTCGCCCCCGCCATGTTCATTTCCCTGGCTTTCATTACAACAGCCTCATATACCGGTTTTCCCTCGAATTTTTCCTCTTCGCCCACAAAAATCCTGAGCAGTACAGAGTCACTTGGAAGTTCCATCAAACGCCTCCCCTTATGATGCTGTATACGTATCCGGTGAGGAAAACACCCGCAAAAACAAGCACTATTGCCCCCAGATTATTGGCAAGCACGTTTATCAAAGCATCTTTCCACTGGCCGTCCTGAATCAGGTTGTAACTCTCCGCGGCAAAAGCGGAAAATGTGGTAAAACCTCCGAGGAACCCGACCATCAAAAACAGCCTTGCTTCGGGTCTTAGCGTGGTTTCCGCGGATATTGCCAGGATGACACCCGCCAGAAACGAACCCATCAGGTTTACCGCCATGGTCCCGTATGGGAATATTATTTTGTTCAGGAAAGCCTGGTTGGCCCAGGTGGAAAGACCGAACCTGGCCATCGAACCCAGTCCTCCTCCCAAAAATACAAGCAATAATTTATAAGCCATTTTTCTCCTTAATGCGGTTCCGTGCGCATCTCTTTCAGCCTTGACTCATAATATATCCGCTTGTTCTGTTCCACCTTGTTCATTGAATAGAGGTGGATTCCTTTAACCCCGTGGTTGATAAGGTGGTTAATCTGGCCGACGGTATAATGCACCGTCTCTTCGCAGACCGGATTGTCTATACTGCAGGTGGACGTGGCTGTCCTGAACCTCTCGGGTATCTCAACGCCGCACATCCCCGCCATCCTCTCGAGGCCTGAAAGTTTAGTCGCTGTCATAATGCCGGGTATGATAGGTACTTTTATTCCCGCGGCCCGGGCCTTTTCGGTAAACCTGTAAAAATGGTCATTGTCCAAAAACAACTGAGTTGTGATAAAATCCGCGCCGGCGTCCACTTTTTCCTTCAGGTGCTTTAAGTCATCAGCGGCGTTCGATGCCTCGGGATGTTTCTCAGGGTAGCCCGCTACTCCGACGGAGAAATCCCACCCTTTTTTAATGAATTTAACGAGGCCTGCCGCGTGCTCAAACTCCTTCAGCGGATGCTTGTCCCCGTACGGTATGTCCCCGCGCAGTGCCATAATATTGCGTATGTTCTTTGATTTCAAATCGTTAAGTATTGCGGAGATGGAATCCTTTGTGGCTCCTATGCATGTCAGGTGCGCCAGACAGGGTATTTCGTACTTGTTCTGTATGGTATCCGCTATTTCCACGGTCCTGTTGCGGTTTGACCCGCCCGCGCCGTAAGTCACTGAGACAAAATCAGGCTGCAGTTCCTTTAACCGGTCCATGGTATCATATATGACCTGTATATCGGTATCCGGTTTCGGAGGGAATATCTCCAATGAAAAGACAAACCGTTTTTTTGCAAGTATGTCTTTAATTTTCATGTTGACTCCCGTTAATTTTATAGTGAGTGTATTATATCCGATTGCGGGGTTTTGTCAAAATAAAAAGGGCGGGGCTCAAAGCCCCGCCCTTTTGTGGACAGTTCGTTTATCAGTAAAAAGTCACGTCATCAACCCAGAAATCGACCCCCGCGTCATGAGCTGACGGCGGGTCGTCGGTCTTGAACTGTATCTGTTTGGCATGTTGTAATACCGTTGTCAGCGCAGGATGTATACTGCCCCAACTCGGCTGTGTAAACTGCGTGAACGCAATCGTATACTGGGTCCACGTGGTCGGAACAGCCGTCAGTTTGTAGCCGTAATCCGCGTATGCCACCAGTGACGCGCTGTCACATGTCATATCCGGATAGGACGGTGTGTATGGTATCATCACTATATAGTTTGTAGCATCGCCTTTTGCCCAGAAACTTATGCCGGTAAAATTGCTGATATCAACATCGTGGCACCCGCCGGAACTCCCCGCGGTCGCGGTCAGCTGGCAGCCCATGCCTATAAACCTGTACTGATACGTGGAAGTTGTATACCCGGTTATATGTGCTGCATAAGAGGAGTTGTATCCGCCTGCCGACATCTCAAACAGCATCGGTGTCAGGCCGTGGCTCGTTGCGTAAGGGTCTGACCAAGGCCACACGTATGACGTTCCCGCATTGGCCTGGTCGTCAAACGTAACCCAATACCCGCCCCACTCGTCGGTATTGTCGTTGTCCTCACAGTCATCGATGAGCGGTTCATGCGTCGCCGTGAAAGTCGGTGTGATGGTGAAGGTCTGCGTAATGGTTCCTGTTACTGTTGCTGTCGCCATTGTTCCGTCAGGCTCCGTGGGTGTCGTGCTGCTTTTATTGCATCCTATCCACGCGAACAAAAACATTACAACAACTAAAAAAGTCACTTTTTGTTTCATAGTTTCCTCCCTTTTTTATTTTCCCTTTTATATTATATTCATAATTAAGGAATTTGTCAATGTTTGATTGGCCTCGCGATAGTTCCTCATGTTATTCCATTTTAAAGTTAAAATAATGAAAAAGGCGGGCCTTCGCCCGCCTTTTTCAATTAACAACCATATATCAGTAATACTTTTTTATCAGTTCCTTTACTCTTTTTACCGCAACCGGGAAAAATTCCGCTTCATTCGCGGCCTTTGCCTCTTTGTCCTCGGTCTTTAAAAAATCCTGACCTTCGTACTCAATGGCCAAAAACCCGTTATAACCGCTCTCTGCCAGCACTTTCATGGTCTTTGGCAGATCAAAATCGGATGTTTTTTTGCCGTTCTTTGAAATGGTGTGTATCTTAAAATGAACATAACTGGTATATTTCATGGTGTTCTTTATCGCACCCGGTATGTCCTTTTCATGATAATTCCCGGTATCCACATTCAGTTTCAAATAGTCCGAACCCACATCCTCCAGAAACTTCACTGTCGAGGTCGAGTCCGGCAGGAACCCGCCGCCGTTGTGCGGCTCGAGGACCAGAGTTATGCCCTTTGTCGCGGCGTAGGCTGCGCATTTCTTCATGGATGCCACCGCCTTTGCCCACAACTGTTCCCTCTTGCCCTGGGGCGGCCAGCCTGCGAATACCCGGACCACGGGCGCGCCCAGTATCTCCGCCGCGTCTATGGAACGCGTCACATACTCCTCGTTGGAGGCCTGCGCCTTGTCGTCCTCATTGCCGAAATTATTTCCCGGCGACAGGCATGTTATGGTGAGATTCCTGTCCGTGGCGTATTTTTTTATTTTCCTTAAATGTGCCGGTTCCAGCGAGCTCAAGTGTTCGTTAATAAACTCTATGCCGCCCAGGCCGGCTGAGGCGTACAGGTCCATGAGCTTGAACTCGTCAACTTTTTTCAGGTCAAAAGAATGGTGCTGCGACCATGTTATTGCGGATAATTTAAATGCCATTTGTTTTCTCCCTCTAAACCGTTAATTTTACCGGCTTACCGGTCTTAGCTGACTGCCTGGTGGCGATAATCACGGCCGCCGACTTCATGCCCTCGGTGCCGTCTATAATACATTTCTTTTTGTTGAGGACGCAGTCCACAAAGTGCTGAACCGGGCCTCCGAGCCTGCTCTTTTCCGGCACCGTGTACTTCACTTCCTTGATCGACCCGTAAGGATTTTTTGGGTCTATCGTCCATACACGCACCCTCTGTGGGTCGTAGTTGGACTGGTTGACTATGGCTTTGCCTTTTGTCCCGTAAAGCTGCACGACCACCTCGTACGGGCTGTTGGTCCATGACGCTTCATATACGCCTATTGACCCGTCGGTGAATTTGAGGGCTGCCTCGACGTTGTCCTCAAGTATGAATTTTTTCTTTACCAGATTGGCCATGAAACCGGTGACGCTCTCTATCTCCTTGCCTGTTATGAACCTGATGACGTCAAGTATATGGATGCCAACGTCCGTGGTGCATCCGCCGCCGGATTTTTTTTCCTCAAAATACCACGGCGAGTTGTCCGACCAGTACTCAGGCCCCGAGTGGCCGAGTTTGCCTCGTATGGATACTATTTTGCCTATTATTCCGCTGTCAACAACGTCTTTTAACACTTCATGCGCCGGGTCAAACCTGTGTGTCTGTTCAACCATCAACATCACCTTGTTGGCCTTTGCCGTTTTTATCATGAGCTTCATCTCTTTTACCGAGAGGCCCATAGGTTTTTCGACAAGTATGTGTTTTTTATTCTGCGCGGCGAATATCGTTACCGGTGCATGCAGGTAGTTTGGCAGGCAGACCGAAACCGCATCAATACCCGCCTCCTTGATCATCTTTTTATAATCGGTATAAACCGCCGGTATGTTGAACTGCTTTGCCAGCGCATCGGCTTTTGATTTTATGACATCACAAATTGCAACAACCTCCGCCGCCGGCGTATCTTTATATCCTGGCAGATGCAGCCTTTCCGCTATTTTACCGGCACCTATTACACCTACACGCAACTTTTTCATTCTTTACGCTCCTTGTTTATATATATTTGACCGTTCCAAACACATATGTTATCTCATAAACGTTTTTTGCAGTCAACAAAAAACGCTTTCGTATTTAATTAATAAAAAAGGACGGGCTTTCGCCCGTCCTTTTTCCGTTATGACCGAATTACCAGTTTATATCATCGAACGCAATCGCTTCAGTACAGTCCTGCGTGCTGGAACCCCTCTCTAACTTGATTCCCCATTTAATGATGTCCGTAACATTGGTGGGGTTGGAGAAGGTGCAACCACCCAATGTGTAATCAAAACCTGCGCCCATCGTGAATTTCTGCCAGCCCGAAGCTGTTATATTGTAGGCCTTTGCTTCCCACTGCCATGCCTGGTTCTGAATAAAGACCTGACAACGGTAGGGAGCAATCGCATCAACCATGCCTGCCGGTATGTTTACCCATACCGACAACGTCTTGCCCGTCATGTCAAAACTCGGGAAACCGTTAATGCCGCTATCCCATGGAGCTGTATGGTAGAAATAGGCGTCTACCGTCGTCGCGTTAAAGTCAACTGTCGCCGAGACATAGTTCGCCCCGGTGTGGCCGGCACCATCAGTAGCTACAACCGTGCCGAATAAAGCCTCTGTTGACCAGTCCGCCAGTTGCGATGGTGTCTCGAAATCATAGCGGGGAACAGGTGTGTTTGTCGCCGTCGGCACAACAACAGTCGTAGGTGTCTCCGTTGCGGGGTCCGTAGGGTTGCTGTTGTTACATGAAGCCGTGAACATAGAAGCTACTGCGAGGAAAACAATTGCAAGTACCAGACCAACTGCCTTTTTCATTTACTTACCTCCTCATAATTTTTTCCGGCAAATTTAAGCCCCAAATATATTATAATTATAAATTACGAAAGCGCTTATGTCAAGCCTGATTTTATCTTGAAACAGTGCCGATATAACGAAATCGAGTTTGCATTTCTGCCCGTCATTTTTTTATTTTTCCATTTATCACATAACAATACTAATAGAATCTTATATTATCGATGTATATATCATAAGTGGATGAGATTGCTGCCGGCGCCCAATCAAGCACCTTACAGGTCGCCAGTAATTGCGGTATGGTCAGTGTTCCCCATCCGCCGCGGGTCATGGTCAAAAATACTACGGTATATTCGGTCCACACGGAATTCAATGTAAAGGTGTAACTTGGTGTATCCCAATCAATGGCGTCGGGTATCATGAATTTGAAACTGCCCGTTCCTTTTGCCCAGAACTTGATGCCCGAGTAACCGCTGATATCAACCGCTGTTGCGGCATTCTCGCTCAACTGGGATTCTATGTTGCAGTAGACTATCGTATCGGCTGTCGTGATTGTCACCCTGTATGCGTACCCTGTCCCGCCATAACCTCCGCCGGATGCCGTTATGCTGTCTCCGTATATCTGTGCAGCGTCACAGGATACATAAGTCCATCCTCCCCGGTTGTTGCCCGCATTTGCGGCTTCAAAATCGGCAAACATTACCTCCGCGGCGTCTGTCGTCGTTGTTACTGTCGCTGTCGGGGTGTCCGTTGAGGTCAAACCCGTATTAATAGTCGGCGTCATGGTCGCCGTGCGGGTCATGGTGTGCGTTGATGTTGCCACAATGGTCGCAGTCCGGGTCGGAATGTTTGTCCCTGATGTGGTAGGCAGCATGGGACTGCGTTTTTGCGAACAGGAGAACGACAGCACCGATATAAATACGAGTGTGAGGACGGCAATAAAGTGTTTTTTCATAACGTCCCCTTTCCGGATGCATTTTTAGTTTAACGATACACTAAATTTTACCAAAATATGCTCTTTTTTCAACAATTTAGTTTTTCGTGAAAACGAAATAAAATAAAAATGGCGCGGCAATTTCCGGCCGCGCCTCTTTTATTTTACTTGAACTTGAAGCTCGTCGATATTTTTAGCGTGTTATCAAGCCTTTCAAACATGTAAGCCGCATCTATGTTCATCGAAAACTCCTTGCGGGTCCCGAAAACGAACCTGCCAATACCCAGTCCTATCATATATTCCCTGTACGACTCTATATCCAGTGTCTGAGTTAACCCTCCGCGCACGTCGAAATATTCAAAAAACGTCTTTTCAATCCCGATTTTTAATTTGTCAAAATCCGATACGGCAAGCGACGTCTGGAAATCCTTTATCTTGTACCTCATACCTATATCATTCGTCATGCCCGTGCCTTCCCAATAGGTACTGTCGTTCGTCCATAATATCCAGGATAATGCGTCACGCAATATTGCGCCGACCTGGACGTCCGGGTTTATCTGGTAGAGTATACCGAAATCCATGGCATACCCCTTGGCGCTGCCCGATATCTTGCCGTCGGAGGCTTCCCCGCCGTCGGTGTTGTTGCCGTAACCGGCATACTGGACTTTGGCCGTCGCGCCCAATTTCAACCCTTTTAAGCCGATTATTTTCAACAGCCAGTCCAGGTTCTCGCTGTAAGCCAGGCTCATTGTTATCTCATTTATCAGCGTATCCCCTGAAACTATAAGCCCAACGCCTACCGCCCTGTCGTTGTTGAACAGCGGAAAAGAAAATGCGGCGTAGTTAAAAGGAACGATGTTTTTGTACTTGCAGTACATGAATGAGAACTCCCTGTACTCCTGTTGTGTCAACCCGGCAGGATTGTAAAAAATGGCCGAAGCGTCGTCCGCTATGGCCACAAAGGCGTTGCCCATCCCGCCCGCTTTTGCCGTGCCAATGTCAATAAAGGCGCCCGGTGTACCCGGGTTTGCCCCGAACAGGGCTGAAACAGCGAGCAACAGCGCCGCAGTTAAAAATATTTTTTTCATCAAAGGTCCTCCCTGGGTCATGTTATGTCCTCCCGCGCCGTTACTTTACCAGCGCGATGCTGTAGACGTATTGCCGCTTGCCGCTAGCGTCCTCTATCTCCAACTGCAGGAAATACCTGCCGTTCAAACACATGCGTCCCCTGTCGTCCCTGCCGTCCCATTGCTGAACCAGTTCAATACCTACAGGCTTCAGTTCGTTTTTGACCAGATGCCTGATATGCTTGCCTGCCAGGTTGAATACCCTGAAACTTGTTTTGACCGACGAACTCTCGGTCGAGTTCAGCAGGTATGTGAAATTTACAGGCCCGTTTTCAGGCGAGAAAGGGTTCGGTTTTATCCCGTATTTTTCAACGCAAAGTTTCTGCAGGTCAGTCAGCACCACAAACTCCGAAAAATGATTGACCCCG
>JAJFUW010000076.1 GCA_021372235.1 Spirochaetia bacterium | reverse complement strand
TTTTTCAGCCCTAAACACGGCACTATAAAACTGCTTTTGTATTTTCTATTTGACCTGCGCGCGCAAAGGTATATAATAACTTCATCAACTTACACTTTATAGAGGGGTGCGAGCTTATGCTTGGAAAAATTAAGTCTGCTGCTATTTTAGGTATTGACGCTTACGAAGTCGAGGTAGAGGTCGACATCGGCCCGGGGATCCCTTCCTTTTCTGTTGTCGGGCTTCCGGATGTATCGGTAAAAGAATCAAAGGACCGCGTAAAATCCGCAATCCGCAACAGCGAATACGAATTTCCCCAGAACAGGCGCATTATCATCAACCTTTCCCCCGCGGATAAAAAAAAAGAAGGCCCGTCGTTTGACCTGCCCATCGCCATCGGAATACTGGCGGCCGAGTCATCAATTTCCAGGGAGCGGATTGAAAACTACCTGATAATCGGCGAGCTCTCGCTCGATGGTTCCATCAACGCTGTCAGGGGGTGCCTCTCCATCGCTCTGCTGGCAAAGGACAAAGGCTACGAAGGCGTCATCGTCCCGGCCGCCAACGCCGACGAGGCCGCCGTAGTGGAGGCCATCGACGTCCTGCCGGTCACCTCGCTAAAAGATATCATCGGATTTCTGAACGGCTCCGACGATATCACTCCGCACAAACTCGATATCAGGGAAGTTTTTTCCCAGTCGTCGCAGTACGGCATGGACTTCTCGGAGGTCAAGGGCCAGCAGTACATAAAACGCGCGCTCGAGATAGCGGCAGCCGGCGGTCATAACGTCCTCATGATAGGCCCTCCCGGCTCGGGCAAGACCATGCTCGCGCGGCGGTTTCCCACCATCCTGCCGGAGATGTCGCTCGAGGAGGCCATAGAGACCACCCGGATACACTCGGTCTCGGGTTACGTCAAGGAAAAAACGGCGCTCATCGCCACGAGGCCTTTCCGCTCGCCGCATCATACCATCTCGGATGCGGGGCTTATCGGCGGCGGCACCGTGCCCAGACCCGGGGAGGTCAGCCTCTCGCACAACGGAGTCCTGTTTCTGGACGAACTGCCGGAGTTCAACCGCAACGCGCTCGAAGTTTTACGACAGCCTCTGGAAGACGGCGTCGTAACTATCTCCCGTGCGCTCATGTCGCTGACCTACCCGTCGCGCTTTACCCTGCTCTCCGCGATGAACCCATGCCCATGCGGGTATTATACCCACCCCAAAAAGCAGTGCACCTGTTCCATACAACAGCGCGATAAATACATCTCAAAAATATCCGGCCCGCTTTTGGACCGCATAGACATCCACGTTGAGGTGCCTGTGGTCGAGTACAGCGAGCTTGTCTCCCGGGCCGAGGCGGAACCCTCATCAGCCATCAGGGGCCGCGTAAACAGCGCCAGGAAGCTCCAGGATGCCCGTTTCAAAGGCTCCAGGACCTATTTTAACGCCCATATGGGCCCGAGGCATCTGCGCAAGTACTGCCAGTTGGAAAAGGAATCGCAGGCTCTGGTAAAACAGGCGGTGGACAAGTTCGCGCTCTCAGCACGAGCCTATGACCGCATCCTGAAGGTCGCCAGGACAATAGCGGATCTGGACGGGTCCGAGCAGATCGGGGCGAAACATGTTTCAGAGTCCATACAGTACCGCACCCTCGACCGGGATTACTGGAAGGTCGGAGTGTAGGGATGACAGGATTTATCCCCTCTCACGGCGGTTATAGAGAACTAAAATCGTTCCAGATGTCAGAGATTGTATATGACGCGACGGTCTATTTTTGTGAAAAACACATAGACCGTTTCTCGCGCACAAAAGACCAGATGGTGCAGGCAGCCCGCAGCGGCAGACAGAACATAGCAGAGGGCAGTATGGCGTCAGCGGTCTCGAAAGAGACCGAGATAAAACTGGTGGGTGTTGCCAGGGCAAGCCAGGAGGATCTGTTGCTGGATTATCAGGACTACCTGAGGCAACACGGACTGCCGCTCTGGGGCAAGGACGATCCAAAAACCGCCGAGGTCAGGGCGATAGGCCGTGCCCCTGATAGGTCCTATGCTGTTATCCCCGGTCTCATCGCCCTGCCCGTTTTACTATCACTTTCCCGTAACGGGACGCCAACTCAACCAATTTCCTGTATGCCGGGTCGCCCTTGCCGAGCGAGCAGCCGCTTTTTATGACAACAGCGTCGTTTTCCGCCAAAAACGGGAACTCCCTGCAGCTTTTGGGCCTGCGTGCATAATCGAGGCATTTGCGCGTGGTGGTGTCAAATTTTGGGCAAAACCCCATGTCCGCATCGAGGTAGTATAAACCGCGCTCCTTGGCTTCCCTGATACCGGCAGCCTTATGCTCCGCCGGCTCGATTTCCTTGCCAAAGAGCGCTTTCAATTCAAGTTCATTGATATGCAATGACGCATTGCGCATATCGCAGCAGGTTGCCTTGCATTTTGTCATGCAATAGGTCCCAAATTCACTGTTCTTCCATTTTGCAAAATCCGCTTCAAATCCCATTGTACGTAAACCAGTCAAAATCCGCCGGATTTCTGCACGGTTTTCCGTTTCCTGTTGCGTACATTGCAAAATAGACCCCTGTAAAACCGCCCGCCACTTCCGACGACAGGTAACGCGTTATTCCCTGCCCGAGTGGTTTTAGAGCATCCTCTGACTTACCGTATGAAAACCTGTAATTGTCGACATCCGCGTCCACGGCCAGCACACAACCGTCCTGTAACGCATCCGGCAGGGGTTCGCATGATGTCTCCACCCTCAGGCCTGCCATGCTCTGCCTGACAACCACAGACGGTTTGTCATTCCTCATAGTTACAAATATCTCATAATGATGCCCCTCGTTCTTGCGGACACACAGGCCCGCCTCCTCATTTTCTGCGGCCGGGGTGAATTCAATACGTGTCATAACCCTCGCCTTATGATGGCACTGCCTCCTGCCGAGCCAGGCAGTGGGCGCTATATCATACAGGCTATCCTTTGAGCCTTTTATGCGCAAAAAACCCGGCCTCTCGCCGAGTGAGTAGAGGCTGTTGTCCGGATTACGCAGATAATTCCAATAGAGCGGCAATTTTTCCCCGTTAAAATCATCCCTGCCGGGAGTCTCCGCCACAGGTACGGGCTCAAGTCGCGACTCCATATATTCCGAAACAGTACCATTATCCCCTATAACAGGAAAACCGTCAGGGTTCCATTCGACAGGGCTTAAAAACGTTTCCCTGCCCAGAATGTGCGTATCGTCGTAGCCGAAAGTTCGCACACCCAAAAATACCGCGAACCATTTATCCCCGGCATTTACAAGATCGGCATGGCCCGTACACCTGATATTGCCCGGAACACTCCTGTGTGAAAGTATCGGGTTGCGGGGACATGGTTCAAACGGGCCCCATGGCCCCTTTGAACGCGCAACGGTAACCATGTGTTCATAACCCGTTCCACCCTCAGCCAGCATCAGGTAATACCATTCGTTTATAAAATACAAATGCGGTGCCTCGGGGTATTTGCCGCCCGTTCCTTTCCATATCACTTTAGGTTCAGACAACAGCCTGCCGTTTTTTATGTCAATCACGCTTTGCAGCGCTCCGCCTGATGACGTCGTATAGTAAACATTCCCGTCCGGCGCAAACAAAATAGAAGGGTCAATGCCCTCCTGCGCGACGGGTATCGGTTCGGACCACGGGCCGGAGGGGGCCTTTGAAGTTACGATAAAATTCCCCATGCCGGATGTGTTGGTTGTGGTCACATAAAAGATGCCGTCGTTATAACGTATGGTTGGCGCGTATATTCCCGAAAAACATTGTGCCCCCGACAGCGGCAGCTGGTTCTCCCTGTCCAGAACGTGGCCTATCTGCTCCCAGTGCACCATGTCATTGCTGCGGAATATCGGTACTCCGGGGAAGTATTCAAAACTGCTCGTCACAAGGTAAAAATCACTGCCAACAAGACAGATGCTGGGGTCGGGATAGAAACCGGGTAATACTGGATTTTTGTATTTCATTTCATCTCCTTAAGTTGTATTCGGATCTTCCGTTTGATGCCATTTAAAGAGGCAGTAAATATGAACCCGTCAAAATATTTCGCGCGATCAAGTTAACGCATAACGGGTACCCGTTATTTGACACCGGTCTGCCGTGTTATCTTAAAACAAGAAGTACCATCGGCTTTAATATTTTCCCGCCGGCATTTTGCGATTCTGTTGTTATATACAGATAATATATACCGTTTGCAAGACCGGCCAGTTCAGTTGATGGAATTGATATAACAAATTTTGATTTTTTCAACCGGAACATCGTTTTATGATATGGCTTCCCGTTGTATTTGATGTTCCCCATATACACGGTCACCAATACAAGGCCGTTGTCGTGTATTGTCTTTGCCGCTTTTACCCGGTAACTCCGGAATCTCTCCGATTTGATAACCCCGTCCTCGGCGGATACATGGCTGTTGTCATTGATGTTGATCCCGGCCTCCCCCGAGCAGGTTATCCGGACGCGCGTTGAGTTCAGCCCTTCCGGGTTAAAACCGGCAAGTGGTTGTCCCAAAAATCAGGGGTCATAGTTATCCCCGAAATCGTTCCGGTGCTGTCACGACGTATTTGCCCCGCACATCCATATCCTCTTGCCGCAGACTTTGAATTTACCGCCTTCGACCGTTATGCGGCCTGCCATATCCGCCATAGCGGGCAGCACTGCCTCCCAAGTGTATTATCGACAATAGAGCAGATCTCCAAAACCTATTTTTAGACATAAAATTGATTCACCTCAGGTTGTTGTAAATGTCAACGTCCTCTGCCTTCTGATTAATCCTATTTTATAAGCTTTCCTGCCGTATTATTTTTTGCATCTTTTTTAACTAAAAATTCACCTGCGTCAAATGAGATACGGTATACATCCTGTGAGACAACGCTGATTTTTTTACCCGCCTGGCTTAATGACATATCTTTGCCGTTGATCTTTATCAGTACGGTTACTCCGTCGGGAAACGGCACGGGTTTTTTCCATTTTACGGAATATGCCCGCCCATTCTTAATGGTTTTTGCCTGTTCAATGACTTTCTGCGCTTTCCAATAAGCGCCTATCTCGCCGAAAGACGCGGTCCAGACATCTTTGTTCTTTTCCAATAAATAATCAAGTATATCGGTGAAAGTCTTCCGCGGTATGGGCTGATACCTGTTTGATTCCTCTATTGCGTGTACCAGGAATACCTGCCACGCACCCGCATCAAGGGCCCGGTCTATCCATTCCCGGTAAATATCCACAGCATAGTTCGTCATGGCGGCCTGGCTGTAGATATTGTACCAGTCAGGTTCGGAATCCGCCGTGTAAGCTGTCCCGCTGCCGCCCCTCGCTATAAAGCAGCTTTTTTCAATCCTGCGCTTAAGCCCGTCGGTTATCTCACAGAACGGGTAGGCATATGTCATTACATCCTGCCCTGACAGTTCCCGCAGGAATTTTCCCGAGCCATCCACCTCTTTGACCTGTCTTGCTTCGTCAAGCTCGTTCGCGCGGCCGTGAGTCGCCGAATGGTTGCCTATCTCCATCCCGTCTGCCGCAGCCTGTTTCCATTCGTCAGGCCTTGTGAGGCTGTTTGAAACCAGAAAAAAAGTGCCCTTTATCCCCCTCTTTTTCATCTCGGGTATGGCAAAATCAAGGTGCACGGGATCGCCATCATCAAATGTCAGCGAGACCGCGGCTTTATAGCCGTTCCACGGCAGTACGGTAAATAGCGGTTCAGCGGCATTTAACATAAATACCGCCCGAAGAAATAAAACACAAAACAGGATGATTTTTATCTCTCTTTTCACGGCCATGCTCCTCTGTTTTCCGGATTATGATTTTTATTATAATGTACATGATACGCCCCCGGCCGATTTCATATTCCCGTTTTTCCAGTATAATTAACAAGATATTATAAAAAAGTTCGACTTTAATATCAAATGTTAATTGAACGTTTTTGCAAATAGTAACACGGCAGATACGTTAAGCGCCTGCGTTTGTCGGCGGCTATCATCCTATCATCACTTTGACCGTATGTTCCACCCTGTCATCGGCAAGCGGTATCGACATATCCTGCTGCATATTTCCGTCGACAAAAACCGATAACACGTTATCCTGCGGGCCCGACCTGTTTATGTCTATATGATAAAATGTTTCCCTGTACCGGTAATGTACCCTGAACGACTTCCAATCTGACGGCAGGCATGGCCGGATAAACAGCCGGTTTACTTTTAGATTGAGGCCCAACAAATGCTTTACTATCAACTGGTACATCCATGATGCCGATCCGGTATACCATGTCCATCCGCCGCGCCCCGCATAAGGTCCGGAGCCGTATACGTCCGCCGCCATAACAAACGGTTCCACTTTATATACACCGCATTTTTGCGCCGTATCGGAGTGCTTTATCGGATTGATAATATCAAGAAGCTGCCATGCCCGTTCACTCTCTTTTAATATGGCAAAAGCCATAACCGTCCATACCGCCGCATGGGTATACTGTCCGCCGTTTTCCCTCACACCCGGGACATAACCCTTTATATAACCGGGGTTGTCAGCGTTTTTATCAAACGGAGGATCAAACAGCCTGATAAGGGAATTTTTCCTGTCAACAAGCAGCCGGTTCACATACTCCATTGCCGTTCTTGCCTTATCATCATCACCCGCGCCGGAAATAACAGCCCAGGACTGTGGTATGGAATCAATACGGCACTCGTTGTTTGACGCGGAACCAAGCGGCTGTCCGTTGTCAAAATACGCCCGCAGATACCACTCTCCGTCCCATGCGTTCTTTTCTATATTCTCCGCGAGCAGCTCCGCCTGTTTTAAACACTCCCCGGCAAAATCCGTATCTCCTCGTTTTTTGGCAATTTTTGCCATCGACTCCAGCACCACATGAAGAAAAAACGCCAGCCATACGCTCTCTCCTTTGCCCTCATTACCCACCCGGTTCATGCCGTCATTCCAATCCCCGCTTCCCATCAGAGGCAGCCCGTGAGCCCCAAACCTTAGCGCGCGCGTGACCGCGGCCGTGCAGTGTTCGTAAAGCGTGCCTTCGGCTCCCGTTGGCGCGGGCATATCATAATACGACTCTTCCCCGGGTTTTAACTGCCGGCCTTCGATAAAACTCACCTTCTCATCCAATATTCCGGTGTCTCCAATCTCATCAACATACATCGATGTTACCAGAGGCAGCCACAAATAGTCGTCAGAACAGCTTGTCCTGACACCGCGGCCCGACGGAGGATGCCACCAGTGCTGGACATCGCCCTCCACAAACTGATGTGACGCAAACGACAACAGCAGTTCCCTGGCCATGCCGGGATGCGAGTGCATCAGCGACATGACATCCTGAAGCTGGTCTCGGAATCCGTATGCGCCGCCGGATTGATAATAACCGCTGCGGCCCCACAGGCGGCAGCTCAAAACCTGATATTGAAGCCAGCCATTCACCAAAAAATCAAGCGACCTGTCGGGAGTTTCCACATAAACAACGCCAAGGCTGCGTTTCCAGTAATCCCATACATTTTCCAGCGCCTTATGCACCAGCGCGCTGCCGTTATACCTCTGCAAAATGCTCCTGGCTTCATCCATGCTCCTGCCTGACCCAAAAGTAAACGTCACCTCTTTTTCTTCCCAATTATTAAGTTCCAATTTTACCTGCATACACGCGCACGGATCAAGCCCCGCACCGGTTTTGCCGGAAAGCCGGTCCCTCTGCATGGCCGCAGGCGAGGCCATCGTGCCGTTCCTGCCGATAAATTCCAGCCTGTCGCCCGTGATAAAACGTGTCGTTTCTCCCGTATCAAAAAATACTATTCTTCCCGGGAAATCTTTGTTGTAATGGTTATAGGCAAAAAGCGCGCCGCTTTTCGGGTCTATCTCCGTTATTATATGCATGGCGTATTTATCGCGCCTGGTCCCCATGACCAGTTCATTATACGACGCCACAGACAAGGACCTCTTACGCCCTGAAATATTTTTTATCCTGAGTACGGAAAATTTTACCGTATGTTCCAGGGAGACGAATACTGTCAATTCGGAGAATATGCCGTTTTCCCTGTGTTCAAAAATAGTGTAACCAAATCCGTGACGAGAAATATAACGCGTTTTCCCGCCGGCGGGAAGCGGTGTTGGCGACCAGAACTGCCCCGAATCGTCATCCCTGATATAAATTGCCTCACCGCAGGAATCTGTTATAGGATCGTTATTCCACGGGGTCAGACGGAACTCGTGCGCATTTTCGCTCCACGTATAGGCGCTTCCGCTTTCAGATATCACAGTGCCAAAATTCTTGTTTGCAAGTACGTTTACCCATGGCATCGGGGTTGTATTTTTTTCGGAGGTTGTTATTACGTATTCCCTGCCGTCCTGCGTAAAACCGCCAAACCCGTTAAAATATACCAGGTCTTCACGCCTGCCGATGCCTTCATCAATTTTCTCGGGGCCGAACCTTTTTGTAACAGACAGCATCGGACCGCTTATCTTCGGCGGCACCAAACGTTCAACCTGTTCCGCAAGCGTGCCGCCTCTGTCGCTGATAATTATTCTGGCCACAGCCTGCATGAGTATCCTGTCTTCTTCGGATATCTGGTCCGCACGCCGCAGGAATACCCCTCCCGTATTATTGGACATAGCCGGGCTGTTTTTTGAAATCAGCACCGATATTTTTTCACTCATCTCGTCCCTGTAAACCGAATAATCCTCATTCCAGATTACCAGGTCCACTCTCATCCCTTTCATACGCCAGTAAGAATGCGCCCTTATCATATCCTCAACCAGGTTTATGTTATCCGGGTCTTCTATACGTACAAGTACTACCGGGATGTCTCCTGAAATACTGTACCCCCACAGGTCCGGCTGTCCCCTGAGGTTCTTTTTTATCACACTTGCGTTTGCTCTCCAGGCTGTATTTGCGTAAATAACCGCGCCTGCCATCCGCCCGTATATCTGCGCATCGGCTTCCGTGGCGTTAATATGCTGCAATGATACCTGTCCGTGCGTCCAGGCCAGTTCAAATACCCTGTCAGCGAGATTCCTGTCCCTGTATTTTTCCATCAGCCTGTGTGCCTCTTCGCTGTCGGCACAAACGCCTGTAATATAATCCACCGTGGCGGTTTCCTGCGGTTCGAGTACGATTTTGCAGCGTATGGCCATTATGGGGTCCAATACCGCTCCCTGTGTCCCCGAGAGCACTCCATTATCATGCATAGCCGCCGGATTTGCCGGCGTATTGTATCTGCCAATGAATTTCATGCGGTCAGTTTCATAAGATGCGGCAGAGTCAGACCTGCCGTGAACTGCCATCAGGTGCAGTACCCGTGGAAAAACATCATTTTCCGACCGCGGCCTCCTGCCGCAGATGACAGCCTGGTAACGGTCTATTATCTCGGTTTCCACGAACAAATTGGAAAAAGCCGGGTGGGAAATATCCGCATCATGATAGTTCAGCACCGCTTCGGTATAACTTGTCACCTCTATCACGCGCCTGACATACGATTTATTGGTCAGCGTTATCCTGCGCAGTTCAATATCATCCTCCGGAGAGACCGCTATTTCCGTATGTGAATCTATGTAAAAATCTCTGCGTTTGAACTCCGCCTTTGACTGGGAAAAAACAGCCTCATATTTTTTTGGCTTCTTCAGGACCGGCTGATACGCTGAGGACCAAAAATCGCCGCTTTCAGCGTCCCTGATATAAATAAACGTGCCTTTATCATCAAGTACCGCGTCCTCGCGCCACCTTGTTATGGCGAGGTCTTTCCAGCGGCTGTAACCCGACCCGGAATTGGTAACCATCACGCTGTATTTACCGTTCGAAAGCAGGTGTATTTCCGGCGAATATGTGTCCGGATTGGTAAAGACCCTGAGCAGTGCTTCTCTCTGTTCCACTTTTTCCAGTGTTCCGGTGACTTCGGTATCGTAAAGGTATGGTAAGTAATTTGGCACACGTTCCTGGAGAAGCAGTTCAGTGGCTTTGAATATAGGATCAGCAAGAAAACGGCGTTGCATCGGCTTACCCAGCAAAAGATGCGCAATGGAAAGAAAACTCATGCCCTGGTGATGCGCCATATATGACTTGACAACCGCATGGGTGTCATCTTTTACCAGCCGCGACGGCGTATAATCTATGGCTTCATAAAATCCATATTTCCCCAGAAACCCCCAGGCTTCGAGCCGTTCCATGTTGGTGCATGCCTTTTCCGGTTCCACCATAAGCGCCATAACCGAGGCATAAGGAGCTATTACCAGGTCTTCGGAAAGGCCCCGTTTAAATCCGGCATCGGGGATTCCGAATGACCGGTATTGATATACCATCGATGTATCCAGTTTATTGTATCCCGATTCAGAGATGCCCCACGGTACGCCATTTTTCTTTCCATAATCGATCTGGCGCTTTACTATCTCTTTATAGGTCCTGTCCAGCAGGGAACCTTTATAGTTTGGCATAACGATGAGCGGCATCAGGTATTCAAACATTGAACCTCCCCAGGAGACCAGTACGGGATCACCTCCGTGTTTGGACAACAGCCTGCCGAGCATGAACCAGTGTTCCTGCGGCATTTTACCCTGTGCAATCGCGGTATAACTGCATAAACGCGCCTCCGAGGCCAGGAGGTCATAACACGAAGCGTCCTTTTTATGCTCATTAATGTTGTATCCGATCGAAAGCAGCCGTTTGGGCCTGTCGTACAGGAACTCATATTCCACGTTGGACATTTCCGTACATAAAACCGATAGTTCCTCCAGTGCTGCGATCCTTTCGGCCGCGCGGGTTCCGGCTCCATTAATGGCGGTTCTTAGCTGCAAAAACCAGCCTTTTATTTTTTCCGGGTCATCAGTATCCGGGCCGATACCGTCAAGTATTCCGCTTATCAAGGGCAGCATCATTGATTCCACGCGGGCTACATCGCACAGCGATGGCACCGACTCAAGATGCCGGAGTTCCCCTCTGAGCAGAGCAAGCCTTTCCTTTTGCCGTTGATCCCCGCCCTCCCACATACCGGGTATTTCAGGTTCCAGAGTTATCCACGGAACGATAAAAGTAAGGTCCTCAATATAATCATAACACTGGCTTTCAAATATTCTGCCCCATTTTTTCGTATTTTCAAACCCTTTATGTTCAAAGGCCGGCAGTATTTTTGCCGTATCAGCCAGTATCCCGCGCATAAGCGCATGTATTTCCGTAAGCCCCCGGGGACAGGACGCCAGTTTTTTGTCCGTACACGAGATCCATTCGCGTATTTTCTCGGCCGCAGCGTCTGCCTTTTCTGTGACGCGGGTGCTCTCTGCCATAAGACAGTCTTCCAATACTTTAAGCGTATCCTGCAGTCCCTCAAATATCTTCGCACGTACAATTTTTTCACCATGCATTTCATTTAAACCCGAACGAAGCACCAACAGGTGGCCCACCAGATTGCCGCTGTCGACAGAAGAAATATATAACGGCTGGAGCGGCTGCAATGTTTCGGTATTGTACCAATTGTAAAAATGGCCCCTGTATTTATCCAGTCCATTCATTGTGTTTAGCGTTTTACGCGCCCGGTTTATCATCATCCCCATCGACATGTAACCGAAATCATAGGCCGCCAGATTTGACAACAGAGACAGCCCCATATTTGTCGGAGACGTTCTGTGTGCGAGTAAGCCCGGCGGGTCTTCCTGGTAATTGTCGGGCGGCAGCCAGTTGTCCTGCGCAGTTATGAGATCCTCAAAAAAATTCCACGTTTTACGGGCTGTTTTCCTGAGAAAAAGCAGTTTTTGTTCCGGCAGCCGGATGTCGCGCTTCTTTAAAGGCCTGCTGATAATATATGCGGCGGCCGGTGACAGCATCCAGACGCACAGAAAAAAGAACGCCGGGAATGATGTATGCCCATTACCGAACAATAAATACAGCAGGACAAATGCCGGTGCCGCGGGCATGTTCCTGTAATAACCCGCAAGGTTTGTACGGGCGTCAGCGTCAGCGGATGTATTCCACTCAAGCATTTTTTTATGCGTGACCAGCGCGCGCCAGAACGTTTTTGCCGCCGCCGCCAGGCTGTAACAACCTTCGTGAAGGACAAAAATAAATGACAGACAGAACTGTAACGCACAAACAGTGATGGACGGTGTTATCGAGGCTATATGAGCCCTGAAAGATATTCCCTCCGGTTTGCTAAAAAAGTCAATGAATGTCCTCAGTAATACCGGCAGTCCGGCCAATCCGATGACAAAAGCCGTCATATAAAAGGCAGCACCCGGAAAATTCCATCCAAAAAGCAGCACTGCCACGGTCGAGGCAGGCACCAGGCTGCGCCTCAAGTTGTCCAATATTTTCCATTGTGACAGCAGTGATATCGGGTTGCCGATATTTTTACGGTTAAAATCAGGCACCTTTGAAAAAAGCCAGCGCGCTATCTGCCAGTCCCCCCTGATCCAGCGCCGTCTGCGGTTCACATCCTTGATGTATCCGGCGGGAAATTTTTCATGAAACTGGACATCCGTAACAAGCGCCGACCTGACATAACACCCCTCCAGCATGTCATGGCTCAGTATCAAATTTTCCGGGAAACTGTTTTTTAAACATTTTTCGAAAACATCAACGTCATAAAGCCCCTTTCCAATGAACGAACCCTCAAAAAACAGGTCCTGGTATACATCAGATACGGCCCTGGTATAAGGGTCAATGCCCGTTTCACCGCCGAATATTTTTACGAACATTGACGGATCTTCACCCGGATATCCGTTTTCCACACGGGGTTGAAGTATGCCGTATCCGCCGGTTACACGGCGCTTTTTCTCATCATATACGGGCCTGTTCAGCGGATGCTCTATAATTGAGACAAGGTCCTTTACCGCGTCCCTCGGCATCCTTGTATCACTGTCAAGTGTTATGACATATTTTACATCCCTCAGCCCTGCCGGGTCGCCGATCACGCAACCAAAGATATCAATCGAACCGCCACGAAGCAGCGAATTAAGCGCCGCCAATTTTCCACGTTTCCTTTCATAACCCATCCAGCAATTTTCCACCGGATTCCATTTACGGTTCCGGTGCAGGAGATGGAAAATTCCGCCTTCCTTTCGCTGATATTTCACATTAAGCTGTTCAATGCCCTCCATCGCACGCGCCAGCAGTGCTCCGTCGCCAGGCATATTTTCATGTTTTGCGTCTGTAAAATCGGTTAAAAGAGCATAGTCAATATTATCACCGGCATTTGACAGATAAGAGACTTCCATATTATCTATCAGGGACCCGATTGCGTCTTCATCGTCCAGCATACAGGGTGTTACTACAAGCGTATGCAATTGGTGCGGTATTCCCTTTGAATAATCCAGCCTGGGAAGGTTAACCGGTTTTATTATCATGGTTGCCAGCCAGTTAGCCAGGGCAACCGCTGTCTGGCTCGACACAAAGAGGAGCGGCAGGCACAACAGTACGATGTCAAGCCGGCGCTGTATGCCCCACCCTGCAGCCAGGTACAGGCCCAAAGATGCGGCGGCAGCAGTCATCAGTACTATCGAACCCATATACATCACGGTTGATATAAATGTTTTTTTTGCCTGTAAATAGCACTCTAACGGCACCCTGATACCGAGTGTATGACAGAACTTTTCCATGCCTTTGTCAGCCAGATAGTAACCGACATGAGCCGTAATGTCCGTAATACCCGTACCGTCTGCGGCTTGTTCCGCCATAAGTACGGCTTTATGAGCAACCGCTTCCTGTGTAATCCCGCTTAACCGGGCAAACTTCTCTATAACATGACGGTATGCGTCCCTCGTCTCAAATGACATCCGGCCGTAAACACCTGCCGGGTCCTCCTTCAGTATATTGTCAACAACGCTTAATTTCTCGACAAAATCATGCCAGTCTGTTCCCTCAAGCAGGCGGAGGCTTTCGATAGTATTGGCTATCGACAGCTGGTTTTCAGCCTGTCTGCTGCTTGTCTGGTGCATCAGCCTGTCTATGTTCTCGCCCTGTTCAGAAAGTTTTTTTTCCAGCCACGCCAGCGGCAGGTCCAGAGATGTACTCCGGGCATGAAGACGTCTTACAAATTCAGAGACAAAAGCGTCCGACATCGGCGGATTTTCCTTTGCCAGGGCCGCAATTACCCTTATGACGTCGTTCGTATCTTTTGCCGAAACATCCAGTATCCTTTTGGCCCATACATCCGCCCTGTCCATATCCATCTGTGTCTTCATCATGCGGACACACACACGTCTTAAGTTTTCAATCAGCGCCAGACGCAGCATTATAGGTATGCCCCACAATTCCCCAAGCGTCAGTTGCTTTGTTTCCTGATAAACAGAGATGAAACCCTTTAGTCCCGGAATGTCCAAACGCCCGTCGCCATGAGATACTATCTCCATTGCTATGTCATATATCCTCGGGTAACATGACATGGGCCCATTTGACAGTCCGGGCAGTTCAAGGCTGTAACCTTTTGGAAGGAATTTTTGTGCGAGCCTGATCTGTTCTTCGATAAGATAATAATTATCCAGTATCCATTCGCCTGCCGGCGTAACGTTCCTTTTTGCCCGGGCCGCTTCATTAAGCCGTTTTTTCGTCAGTAAAAGTATCTCTTCGTTCTGTTTTAGGCGTCCGAGCAGTTTTTCTCTGCGTTTTCCGGATTTTACAATATGTTTATCCGCCAGAAATTTGGCGTGTAATTTCAACTGATCAGCGCTGAAGAGTTCGGCCCTCAGGGGTTGTTCATCCGTTGCCTGTTTTATGTTGATTGTTTTTGAGAACCGATCCAATATCCATGTCTGTAGGTTCTTTATTCTGTTCTGCAACTGTTTTCCTCCGTAACGGCTTCAGAGATATTCTTTTTCAGGCCATCCTGGTTTACCAATTTTATGCTTAAATTATAACACATATGTATCATTTTTCAGGGTATTTATTCCTGCAATGTATTATTACGGTATTGGAGCCTAAAAAAAATAGAAATCGGCCGGAAAAATTGTTATACTAAAACCGTTCGGGAATAAACACTATAAAGGAGCACATCGTGGAGAATATCGGCACTTGCCCGTTATGTAAACGTGAGCTCAAGCTTGTTCCCCACCATTTCATACCCGGGGCATTACACAACGAGAACCGGTACAAAAAACATTTCTCCCCGCAGCAGTTGGACATGTCTGTTCCCGTCTGCGTTGACTGTCATAACGGCATACACAAATTTCATAATGCAAAAGACCTTGCTGATAACCTGAACACGCTCGAAAAAATAGTACAAGAAAAAAAAATAATGAAATTCGCAAAGTTCGCCGCAAAACAGGTCAACCCGATAAGTCAGAAAAGCAAAAAATCCAGGAACTTTAACCTGTAGCCATAAAACAATTGCAAATCGGGTTTGGCGGCATGTCAGTGCCTGCCTCGGCCTCCTACACGGCAACGGACGTCCTGGCCGCAGCCACCAGGATACAGGTAGTCACCAAATGCAAGGGTTATGACTTCACCACCCAGGCCATAGAGGTATACCTCGACGATATAGGCGTTTACTAATAAAACAGGCCGGAAGGAATTACCTTCCGGCCTGTTTTATTTTATGGTCAAAACATCGTAGATCCAACCTGCCAAAGTGCTAATACTATAAGCTGCAGCGGCAGTAACGGCCAGGCTTACAACCGCATTTACATCCGCATCGTTCGCCCTGGAATAGAGGTCCACGGCCTCAAAAGCCACCAGTCCCGCCAGGGTTCCGGCTATTACCTGTACCGTGTCCCCATCATTTTTACGGACCGCCTCTTTTTTTATCTTCTCCAGCCTGGTCAGCCTCTTTGCCCTGACTACGAACGCCCCCGCCTCTATTTTGTTCTCAGCCGACACTGCTGCCGCGGCCTGTGGAGCGGGCTGTTGTGCCCCTGTTTGCGCCACGGTTGCGCATCCGGATATCATAAAAAATATCATCACAAGCGCGCCTATAGTCCTATTTACCCTGTTCATGCTAAAACTCTGCTTCCACGCCCAGATATGGTATAAAGGGCAGATTATTGATGTTCTGGTACGTGCTGTAGTCGTCAGAGTACATCCTGTCCGTGGGGTTGCCCCGGTTTAAAACGTTTATGAGCTCCACATACACATTCAGGCTCCATCCTTCAAATTTAAAGGAGTAGTCTGTCCTCAAATCCAGGCGCAGGTAGTCGTCGAGGCGCTCTTCGTATCCGTCCGAAAAAACGCCGTGCCATACCCCGTCCGGATCCTGGTACCTGGAGAGCAGCTTTTTTGCCAGTGGCCCGGTATTATAGTGCAGTTTAGTTCCCACCGACCATGCGGGAGTGACGGAAAAATTTGCCACAGCCGTGACAATATGCGTCTGGTCGTAGCGGTAGAGCGCCCATTCTTTTCCCGGCTCCAGCCTCTCGGATTCTGATAACGCGTATGAGAACCATCCAAAGAACCTTTCGCCGTATTTTGCCTCGATATATAACTCTGCGCCTTTCGCACTTCCCGAACCGGAGTTGTCATATATGCGCGCGTCATCAATAGATGTAACAAGCCCGGTATAATATTTGTAATATATCCCGGCTCTTACCTTGATCTCACGGGTTATTTTTCTCTCAACACTCAAAACCGTATGCTGGGCCAGCTCCGGGGACAATTGCGGATTTCCAAAATCAGCGTTTAGTTCGACATCCGACGGGAACTGGCTGTACAACCCCCATGCCGCCGTGATGCCGGTTTCGGTATCCGGCTGCCACAGCACAGATAGCCTCGGCAGGGTTGTGTCCCTATCCACCATGTTGTTCTTGTCATAACGTACGCCTGCCGACAGGAACAAACCCTGGGCCAGTTTCATCCTGTCCTGCAGGAAGAGCCACCCGAGGCTGTGCCATCCGTCCACATAGGTGGAGGCCGGTTCGTCGGTTCCGGACAAAATATTGAATGCCATTTCAACCGTGGCGTCGTCATGTATGCGTTCAAGGCCCGCGCCAAAAGCAGGTTCGTGCTCCAAGCCAAACAGTTCTAAAGCGCTGGTTCCAGCCTCCCATTTTAGGCCAAAATTGGACTGGCCGATATCGATATTAAAATCCTGCCCTATTATGGCCTTTTCAAAAAGGTCATAGTAATAAAGCGCGAGTTTGGAATTAAAGCCCTGAACCGACGTATTTGCCCAGGTAATGCCGCCGGTAAACGCTCCGTTGTCCATGCTGAACTCGCCCGAAAAGGCTGTATCCGTGTTTTCCGACGGGTCCACTATCAGTTTCATCATGTCGTCATTGGCCAACGCCACGGCCTTAAATTTATTGTCGTTTCCGAACGTAAAATCCAGCGTGCCTCCGATATCCCAGTAAAACGGGAACGCGGTGAACCCGACGCCGCTGCCGAGCAGGAGGTCTATATAGCTCCGCCTGCCGTAGAGTGCTATGGACGCGTCCCCGAGCCCGAGCGGTGCTTCCAGCAGTATCTGTGAAGTTATCATACTGATGTCCGCGCTTCCATGAAACCCGTCTTTTGCCCCGGGCCTTGTCTGTGCGACAAGAACCGCGCCCATTACGTCGCCCCATGCGGGCCCGAACCCCGCGGAATGGAGGTCGACGGATGACAGTAATTCCGAATATACAGTGGACATGAACCCTCCGAAATGGAACGGATAGGGCCACGGTATGCCGTCCAAAAGGTAGAGGTTGTCATCGGGGCCGCCGCCCTGTACGGCCATCCCGCTCGAATAGTCGCTGGTCGCGGCCACTCCCGGCAGTGACTGCACAGCACGCAGCGCGTCCCCTCCGGTTCCCGCGACCTTTTTTATGTCTTCCCTGGTTATGGTGTTTTTAACAACCTCGCTCTTGTCCCGCCTGGCTGTTATCACTATCTCATCGGAGACAAAATCAACCCTCTCGAGGTACATGGGCAGTTGTATCGTTGCGGACGGCAAGGCTTCCAGTCTGCGCATTTTCATCTTATAACCAAAGGCCTCAAAATAGGCCTCATAACTGCCGGGCTCCAGTTCCATATAATAAGTTCCATCGGCGCCGCTTACAGCCTCCACGGTGCCTGATATGCCCGCAAACCTTATCCTGGCGTCAGCCACGGGTTTGGATCCGCCGAGTTCGGTGATCGTGCCCTTAACAGAGGCCTTTGCGGCCGGAGCAGTCACATTTTCCTGCGCGTAAAGCGCCGGCAGTAAGGCCATACAAAACCATACAACCATGATAACATTTGGATTTTTCATTGATCCCCTTGGCTTAATGTAGTTGAAACACTATGGGTACCGCCATCCTGACGGCAACAGGCCTGCCTTGTGTGTCAAGCGCGGGCTCAAACCTGGCCCCGGCCAGTTTTTCCCTCACGACCGCGGTAAACCGCTCGTCGCTCGATTGTATGACGCGTACGTCGCGCACCGTGCCCTGTGCGTCTATGTATATCTCGACCTTTACCCTGCCTTCGCGGCCCTGCGCCCTGGCGTCCTGCGGGTAGTCGTCCTCGGTTATGAGGCCTTCAACCCAGACGGGTCTCTTGGAGGTCGAGGCTGTGGACGCCCAGTCAGACGCGGTCTGCGGGCACGGAGGCGGGCATGACAGCACAGGTTCCTGCACGGGTTCTGCAGTCTGTGTGATCTTTACCGGAATGGCCGCCCGTTTTATCACGTCCCCCATATACCACTCCGTGACAACCGGCAACGGCCGCGGATTAGCGGGCTGTGTTTTTGACGGCCGCAGCATCAGTTCGGAGCTGGTCAGGTCTATGTCCATGACGTTAAACCCCGAATGCTTCCACCAGTGCAGAGCGTAATAACCGGCCAGAAAGACCGACAGGTGTATGAGCAGCGAGGCTGTCAACGGCTTTAAATAAGTCATTTTGTTTCCATGGCCAGGGCCACTTTCCTGACGCCCGCTTTTTTCATTGCGTCCAGGACCTGCGCTATCATATGGTATGGCAGGTCCTTGTCCGCTTTTAACAGCACCTTTTCATCAGGATGCGCGTTAAGTTCCTTTGACAAAAGCGCGCCCAGTTCGTCCAGGGTTGCTTCTCTTTTCATGACCTTTAGCGTCCCGTCTTTTCCCAGCGTTACGGCAATAGCCGGGGTTGGCGCGTTCTCTTTTGTGGCGGCTTTTGGCAGGTTGACTTCCAGCGCTTTTTCGTTCACAAACGTTGCCGTTGCCATGAAAATTATCAGCAGGACCATCATTACATCCACAAGGGGCGTGACATTGATGCCCGATACCGTCAGTTCCTCGTCGTTTGTCCTCATCCTATTTCCCCTTTTCCTTCAGGTAGGCCAGCACTATGTGGGAAAGGCTCTCGCTGTTGTACTGCACCTGTTTTAGCCTCGAGGCAAAATAGTTATTAGCTATGACCGCAGGTATTGCGACAAGTATTCCGAGGGCGGTGGCAATCAGCGCCGATGAGATGCCCGACATGACAACGGCAATACCCGACTGTCCCGTTATGGCAAGGTCGTTGAACGCCTTGATTATCCCCAGCACTGTGCCGAACAGCCCTATAAACGGAGCGTTGTTGCCGAGCGTAGAAAGTATTACCAGGTTCTTTTCCAGCCTGACCCTTTCCCTTATCCAGCGCGACGTCATCACCTCTTCGACCGATGCGTGGCCTTTTTTCATGTTGCTTAACCCCTCGAGCGTCACCTTTGCCTCCACGCATGGCGAAGAAGACGCGAGGCTCACGGCTGCCTTTATGTCGCCCTTTTCAAGTTTCGCGGCAAGAGCATCCATAAAAACCGGCACATCAACCCTGTTCTTTCCGTAAACCATCAGCCTCTCCACAACAACCGCAATGCTAAGCACGCTGGCCGCCAGCAGCAGGTACAACACCCAAACGTCGCCGACCAGCGCCGCGTCCTTGAAAATGTCAACCATTTGAAACCTCCGGACCTGTTTTATTTGGATCATCCATTATTTTTTTCGTTCTGCCCGCACGCCTCACGTAAAAAAGAAAGCTCAGTAAATGCCACGCGGTTATCAGGGCTATCAGGCTCCATTTTGAGAGCGGCAGGCGCGCCGTTGAAAATATCACCCCGGAGCCGTCCTGTGCCGGTTGTGCCGCGCCGTCGTCCCACAGCGCTATGCCGGCCCCGATCGAGATCGTTTTGGTTTTCCCGTCTACAACCTTATCCGGCGGCAATTTCCCGATCGTAACGCTGACAGAAAGGACAAAGAGGATAAAAACCAGCAGTGACAGTGTGGAAATATACGCGTATCTTGCGGCGCTGTCCACTGCCGCAGCCTCCCTCTCGTCGCGTTCCTTCACGCCCGCCATCCTTTTTATCGCCTCAAAAAATCCGCTGCGGTATGCGCCGTTGAACAACAGCTGGCAGACCATAAAAACAATTACCGCAAACCACAGGATAAAATTCCACGATAATATATCGATAAAAACCTTTGCCGCCGCAAGGCCCATAAATGGAACTTTGGCATGGCCCAAATACGCCCCGGCAATAAACAGCAGGTGAAAAGGTACGGCGTAGATCAGGTATTTGGACAAGAGCTTATTTATTTTTTCCATCGGTTCTCTCCTCTGCCTGGAATATGGAATGTATATCGGTGTTCAGGTAGCGCGCCAGCCGAAAGGCAAGTTCAAGCGACGGGTTATAATCCCCGCCTTCGATGGCCACTATCGTACCCCTGGTAACATCTATAGCCTTTGCGAGTTCCTCCTGCGATATCCTCTTTTCGGCCCGGAATACGTGCAAACGGTTGGTTATTTTCAGCTTTGGTTCAAGTTTTGACATACTAAACTCCTATATGTAGTAACATAAGTTATTCCTAATGTGTAACTTATAATACATATAGTTCGATAAGTCAAGCATATTTATATATGGTTGCCTGATTCAATTCTTGTTTTTAAAGTAGGGGGATTTTTCCAGTATATATGCCCTGGCAAACGGCCTTATCATAGTCATCAGGAACCTTTTTATCCCTATTCTTTTGCGTACATCAACATAATAATCCTTTAGCGTACAGCGCTGATAATTGAGGAGCCTCTGGCTCTCCCTGGTATCCATGAAGCCGCAGTGGAAGTCATCCTTTGCAAAGGCCCCGGCAGGAGGAAAATCCTTCCCCAGCCCAAAAAGCTCCATCATCCGCGCAATATACTCTCCGTAAGTAGTCCTGCATCTTTCCCCGCCCGCTATATTAAGCACCTTACCCCATACCCCGTCGTTTTCCACGGCAGTCGCGACGGCAAGCCCCGCGTCCTTGGTCGAACATATCTCGATCGACGTCTCGAGCGGCATCCTGTACATTATCGGGTCCATCCGCAGTTTATCCATGGAAACTATATAGGTAAGTCTCAATATAGCCCATGTCAGGCCTGATCCCTTTATCATCTTTTCGCACTCTATCTTCTGTTTTGCGTAACAATCGTCCGGATTGGGGGCGACGGGGTCGTCAATATTTATCATGGGATTTTTGCGCCTGTCACCGTATATCGCTATGGATGATGTGTATATGAGTTTGGGCTTAACAGTCATATTTTCCATAATATCAACAATGTTTTTTGTCCCTCCGATATTCACGCTTTCTGTCAGTTTTGGTTTTTTGTCGGCCAGAGGAGGGATTACAGCCGCCATATGGATGACAACATCCATGCCTCGTGCCGCTTTTTGCACCGTGGCCGCGTCCCGCAAGTCCCCGTTTATTATCTCAATCCTGCCGCTTTGCACGGTTGCAGCGGGAACACAGGCCGTTTTTGCGATATCCAACGTCCTGACTGTATGCCCTTTTCTGATAAGTTCATCGAGCACGCTTTGTCCGACATTCCCAAACGCGCCTGTCACAAGTACTTTCATCAGCCGCTCCTCATATATAACCTCATATTTTATCCCCTTTTAATTATATCCTATATTTAACCAAAAACAAAATTTGCGTCCCTAAACAGTTAGTTTATTAGCCGTGCATTTGCTATAATATGGCTATAGGCCTGCGCTAAAAATTCCGACTTTCCCTCCAAACAGGCTGTCCGGAAGGTGCATCATATGAATTTCACGGAGTTCGACAAAAGGATCAGGAAACTCAACACAAGGTTCCTATTGTCATTCAATATTTTTATCTGCATTATTTTGGGTTATGCAGGCTGGTACATCGGCAACGAGTTCTCCTTTTCGATATTCTACCTGATACCCGTCCTGATAGTTGCGTGGTATACCAACAGGAAAAGCGGCATTTTTATATCATTTTTCGCGGCTTTCACCTGGCTCATAGGAGACCTCTTTGCCGGCCGGAGCTATTCTGTCTCTTTTATACCCTATATTAATGCGGCGGCAAGGGCGGTGCTTTTCCTCTCGTTCTCAACCCTCGTGCTTGCCGTGAGAAAAAACCTTTACAGCGAGACAAAATCCGCGAATGAGGATTTTCTGACCAAAATATCCAACAGCCGGGCATTTTTTAACTATACCGCCATGGAGATAAAAAGGCTCTCAAGGTATAAAAAACCGTTTACACTTGTCTATTTTGACGTGGACAATTTCAAGGCCATCAATGACAACTACGGCCATAACGCCGGCGACGAATTGCTGGTAACACTTGCACGCGCGATAAGGAGGAACATCAGGCCGACGGACGTGGTCGCGAGGCTCGGCGGTGACGAGTTCGCCGTCCTGTTGATCGAGACCGGTCCCCAACAGGCTCGTAAAGTCCTGCCGAAATTGCAGACAAAAATGAAAGAAGCGCTCGAACAAACGGAAATATCCGTTACTTTTAGTTTCGGGGTTGTTACTTTTCTGAAGTCCCCCATCTCCATTGACGACATGATAAAAAAGGCGGACGATATGATGTATCTGGCAAAACGCAAAGGTAAAGATATGATAAATTATTTCGTTTACAGATAAACCTCACTATAAAACCAGCGTATATGATGTTTTCCGCGCAAGAGCAAACGGCCCCCGTTCTACCTGCAAGACATAAAATCACTCAGGGAACCGGGACTGTTAAAAAACCACCTGGGAGTTTGTATCTGATAAGACCCCGGCTCCCTGAACCCTTATTTTATTGTTTTACTCCATCCTCAACCGGATCATCCCCGTGTTGGGTTGCCGGCTTATTATAGGAATTATTTTCAATATATTTATCTATAAGATTCCTTAATTCTTTTACGATATCAGGTTTCCCGCCTTCCATTCCTCCCGGAGGCGGTCCGTTGCCGACTCCTCCGTTACCGGACGGAGGTTTCCCCATCCCGCCCGGGCCCGCGCCGCCAAATGCCGGCCTGTCATCCCCGGAGGAGCCTGTTTTGGGCTGGAAATCCCTGATCATTGACATCATGGTCCTGGTTTTAACGAATATCTCCTGCGACTCTGTGGGTGTGAGTTCTCCGGTCTGGATCCCGTCCTCCACGCGGATCAGCTGCTCAGTCAGCTTGTCCTTTAGATCCCCGAACTTTCCCACCCATTCCATGGCATCAACATTTTTCATGAGCTGCCTTACTTCCGTAAGTTCCCTGCTTTCTTTTACAATAATAACCTTTTGTTCTTTTTGCGCCGTAGCGCAGCCGCACAACAGAGCGGCAAGTATTGCCGGAATAACAAAATAAATTCTCACGTTTCACGCCCTTTCTTTTTGAGATTAGACGCTCTGTTATGACGATAGGTTGCCCAAAAGTTTTGTCCGATAAAAGCAAAAGGACGGGTTTCCCCGTCCTTTTTATGCCGCTATTGCGCCTTTGAGGCCGTACTATATCTACCTGTTCTTTAAGTTCCTGTATTTTTTGATCAGGATATTTGTGGACGAATCGTGCTTTAGATTCGTCTCCTGTTTTGCCTCGAGCTCGGGCACTATCTTTTCAGCGAGCACTTTCCCGAGCTGTACGCCCCACTGGTCAAAAGCGTTTATATCCCATACAGCAGCCTGCGTAAAGACGCTGTGTTCGTACATGGCTATGAGCCTGCCCAGGGCGTTGGGCGTCAGTTTTTCCATCAATATCGTGGAAGACGGCCTGTTGCCCTCAAAAATCTTGTGAGCCACCAGGTTATCCGGCGTCTTGTCGGCCCTCACTTCATCCGCTGTCTTGCCGAACGCGAGCGCTTCCGCCTGCGCGAATACGTTAGCCATCAGCAGGTCATGGTGCCTGCCTATCGGATTCAAAGACCTTGCGAAGGCGATGAAGTCACACGGTATCAATTTTGTGCCCTGGTGTATCAACTGGTAAAAGGAGTGCTGTCCGTTGGTACCGGGTTCACCCCAGTATATGGACCCTGTCTGATAATTTACCCTGTCACCGTTTATGGTCACCTGCTTGCCATTGCTCTCCATGGTCATTTGCTGCAGGTAGGCGGGGAAACGTTTCAGATACTGTTCATAAGGCAAAACCGCCATGGTCTCGGCCCCGAAGAAATCCGCATACCACAGGCCGAGCATACCCATAATGACCGGTATGTTTGCCTCAAAAGGAGCTGTCCTGAAGTGTTCGTCCATCCGGTGAAATCCGTCGAGCATATCACGGAAATTTGCCGGCCCAAATGCTATCATGTTGGAAAGCCCGATGGCGGAGGTCATGGAGTATCTGCCTCCCACCCAGTCCCAGAACTCGAACATGTTTGCCGTGTCTATGCCGAATTTTGCGACTTCATCGGCGTTGGTTGAGACAGCTACAAAGTGTTTCGCAACCGCTTTTTCATCCTTTAACGCCTTAATGGTCCAGTCTCTCGCCGTGCGGGCGTTCGTCATGGTCTCCAGCGTGGTAAAGGTCTTAGAAGATACTATGAAAAGCGTCTCTTCTGGGTTTAAATCATGCGTCGACTCGGCAAAATCAGTATCGTCCACATTTGAGACGAACCTGAATGTCAACTCTCTCAGCGAGTACATCTTGAGTGCTTCGTATGCCATTACGGGTCCCAGGTCCGAGCCTCCTATGCCTATATTGACAATGTTCTTAATCTTTTTTCCGGTATAACCTTTCCACACGCCGTTGCGTACCCTGTCGGCGAACTCCGACATCCTGTCCAGGACCGCATGAACGCCCGGTATAACGTCCCTGCCGTCAACCATTATTGACTTTGTTTTCGGCGAACGCAGGGCCACGTGCAGTACCGCCCTGCCTTCCGTTGTATTAATCTTTTGACCCGAAAACATCGCGTCTATCTTTTCCCTCAGGCCGCACTCAATGGCAAGATTTGCCAGCAGACGCACCGTATCCTGGTCTATCCTGTGTTTTGAGTAATCGAAATATATTCCTTCCGCTTCCACTGTCATGCGTTGAGCGCGTGAAGGGTCCTTTGCGAACATTTCACGCAGGTGCATGTCCTTTACCTTCGCGTAGCTATCCTGAAGCGTCTTCCATGCAGGCAGCTCTGTCAGGGCTGTTTTTTCCATCTATATTCTCCTGTTGTAATAGTGGCGCATCCGTTCATGCAGTCACTTTGGTATTTTTAGGTTTTATGTGGCGCTTAAAAAACTTCTCAATTTCCACGGCCGTGAATAAAATACCTGACAACACAATCACCAGCACAAGTTCCATGAGAGACAATGGCTGAGTTTGAAATATGGTATTCATAAACGGCAGGTATACGACTGCCATCTGTGCCGCAAAAACTACAAGGACGGCGCCCCACAGGTAAACATTTGAAAACATACCCGCGGAAAACAATGTCTTTTTCTCATATCTGACAGCCAGTACATGGCCAAGCTGTGTCAGGCACATTACCGAGAACACCATGGTCTGCCAGTGGGCATCTCCGGTTTTTATGGCCCACATCTGCGTGCCCAGCACCACAAGTGCCATCAGTATACCCGCCCAAATCACATGAAAACCCAACCCGTCGCTAAAAATTGACTCGTTCGTCGGCCTTGGTTTTCTTTTCATAACATCACCTTCCGCAGGCTCCATTGACAGGGCAAGAGCCGGAAGGCTGTCTGTCACCAGGTTTATCCACAGGATGTGTATCGCAAGCAACGGTATCGGCATCCCCAAAAACGGGGCCAAAAATATCGTCCATACCTCGCCCGCATTGGTTGTCATCATATATTTTATGAATTTCCTGATGTTATCATATATTACCCGCCCTTCCCTTACGGCGGCTATGATTGTGGCAAAATTGTCGTCAAGCAATATCATATGTGAGGCTTCCTTTGTTACATCAGTCCCTGTGATGCCCATTGCCACGCCTATGTCAGCTTTTTTCAACGCCGGCGCATCATTGACACCGTCGCCTGTCATCGCCACAAATTGCCCTTTGCTCTGTAGCGCCTTGACTATTTTCAGTTTCTGTTCGGGAGCGACGCGGGCATATACCCTGATATTCTCGACCTTCTGCATGAATTCATCTTCAGGCATGGCAGCAAGCTGACTGCAGGTCATTATTTGTCCGTCTTTGTCAGCCAATATCCCGAGACGCAGAGCAATCGCCCTGGCGGTCATTGGATGGTCACCGGTTATCATCACGGGTATTATCCCCGCTTCTGCGGCTTCCCGGACAGCGGCCTTTACCTCTTCCCTGGGAGGGTCCATCATTGCGCATAATCCGGCGAGCGTAAGGCCGTTTTCGCAGGATTCAACGCTGATGGTGTCGGGCAGTTTTGGCCATATCCTGTAAGCAATAGCCATGACACGCAGGCCGTCAGAGGCCATTTTTTCGTTGACATCATCCAGTTTCACAATATCAGGTTTGACAGGTTTACCGCCGACAAGCATGCTGTCAAGGTTTATTGAGATGGAGTCGATTGCTCCCTTTGTAAAAGATATTACCCTGCCGTCGGGAGCCAGGTGAAAAGTTGTCATCCTCTTCCTGCCGGAATCAAACGGTATCTCCGCTATCCTGGGGTATTTTTGTTCCAGCGCGCGTTTGTCAAAACCTGCTTTCAGCGCGGCAATGCACATTGCGTTTTCGGTCGGCTCTCCGAGAACGGAATCATCAGCCGATATTCTGGAATCGTTCGACAAAGCCATGGCAAGGAACATTTTCTCATGTTCAGCGGGTTTGATATCAACCGCCGCCAGCACAGCGCCGCCATCAAAATATTTCTCAACCGTCATCTTATTGACCGTAAGCGTGCCTGTCTTATCCGAACAAATATATGTGACCGAACCCAGGGTCTCAACCGCCGGCAATTTTCTGATAAGCGCGTTCCTTTTAACCATGCGGCCGGCGCCAATGGACAGCGACACGGTTATTACAGCGGGTAAAGCTTCGGGTATCGCCGCCACCGCCAGAGCTACAGCAGTCAGAAACATATCAAGCGCCTTCTCACCCCTCATAAGGCCAAATACAAATATAATCGCGCAAATGGCTATGACCAGTAAAGCCACTTTTCTTCCAAAAGACGCGAGCCTCTTTTGTAGAGGCGTTTTTTCCTCTTTTTCCTCCTGCAGCATTGTCGC
>JAJFUW010000057.1 GCA_021372235.1 Spirochaetia bacterium | reverse complement strand
GTTTAGGGCTGAAAAATATCACGAAATCGTCAATAAAAGTTATGTTTGATTTTTGACTTGCCGCCGTCGTCGTCTTTTTTGGGCGGCTGTTCCGGCAATTCAAATTTTTGCTGCGGGTTCCGGGCGGGTTTTGCCTGTTGCTGTATGCCGTGAAGCGGCGCCTCCGTGGGCCCGATAGGGCCGGAAACGGGCGGTATAGGGCCGACGCCGGATATATGGGCCTCATAGGTTGGCTGGTTGTACTGCCTCGGGCCGGGATGCGGCTGTTTTGAAAATTCGGGCATTGAGTCGGCCGGTAAAGGCCCGCCGCCGGCCGGTTCAATAACGGTTTCCATGTATGCCTCGTGCGGCAGCTGGAACGCTGCGGAATCAAAAACCGACCCCTGCTGCGGCATGACGGGCTGCTCAAAAGATACAACAGGTATGTCAATCCTTGGCGGTATTTCATCAGGCCTCGGAGGAAAGTCCATTATGTTTGCATCCGGCTGTGATATAAACTCGAAAACCGCTGAAGGCAGCCGTACAGGCTGCTGCGTCATTGACGGCGCCGGAGACACAGTTACAGGCGGCTCTACAGGCCCGGGAGGCGGAAAAGGGAACAACTGCGGGGCCGCATCGCTTTCTATGCCGGTAATTTTGCCTTTAGTGTAATTACTTTCATCCGCTTTTTCCATCCGGTGCGGAGGATTGAGCGACGTCATCGGATTTTCCGCGGATTCCTCTGCATGGAGTGAGGACAACTTTTTTACATCATCAAATGTCATTGACTTCATCTCTGCTATCCTGCGAATGGCGTCATCCACCATATTGCCGTATTCGTGGATGCGGATATGTTTCGTGAATTCGGCAACGGATTTGTCGATGTTGCCGCGGTTCCGGTACAGCCGGCCAAGCATATAGTGGGAGTTGGCATAAGTGGAATCGAGCTGAACGGCTTTTTTGTACATCTTTACGGCTATGTCAGGCTTGTCCATTTTGTCGTATATGAGACCGATGATATTGTATATTTTCGCGCTCTTCGGGTTCAGGATGAGGGACTTTTCAAAGGATTTGACGGCCTTTTCGTATTCTTCCTTTGCCTGGTAGATGTAACCCGTGTTTGTCCACGCACTCAGGTAATTTGGGTCAATATTGAGGGCGCCGATAAATGCCTCTAGCGCCTTATCGTACATTTACCTTTCGAGGTAGGCGATGCCTGTGTCATGCATGGTTTTGGCTTTATTCGCGCCCGACCCGGCGGCGGCTTCGAGTTTTGCGATCGCGTCGTTCCGGGATTCGCCGGAGTCTTTTATGTAAGAGTCTATCCCGAGGTGATGGAGCCTCTCGGTATAGACAGAATCAAGTTCGCAGGCCTTTTTAAACATGGCAAGTGCCTTTTCAAAATTACCGCTGTCATAGCAGACGTTACCGAGGTTGTTGTAGAGTATGGCTGCATCGGGGTTGTATTCGATGCCTTTTTCGTAAACAAAGACAGCGTCGCTGTACTTGCCCTTGCGTGCGAAAACAAGGCCGAGGTTGTTAAAGGCCTCGATATGATGCGGGTTGATATTTATGATTTTTTTGAAGATGTCATAGGCAAAGCCGTACTCTTTTTCGTCGATGTATACTAAACCGAGGTTAAACATGGTATCTTCGTCCCGGGGGGATATCTTGAGGGCGTTTTCGAACTCCTTGATGGCTTTTTCATGCTCATTTTTGTCGGCATAATCCAGCCCTTTTGCTATGAAGTCCTTGACCTTTTCCTCGTCGGATTTGAATGACTCCATAAAAACTTGTACTCCTTTGGCTGTTTATACATATATTATAACATAAACGGGGATTTAGTGGTAGGGGGCTAACCCGGCAGAGGCTATAAAAAGACAAAAAAATGGCCGGGGTAAACCCGGCCATTTTACTGTACATGTATCAGTATTTCATATTGGCGTTGATGCCAAATGTGAACCCTGTAAAATCAAAGGCAATAACGCTGTCAGAGTCATAAACGTTTTTTAAAACTTCGCCTTTGTCAAGCCCGAAAACATTATTTGCCTCCTCGTCGGCCGTCATCTGTTCTATATTCGCAATCCTGTACCCGATATGCAGTCCGATGGAAAGCGGTTTGGAAACGCGGTAATTTGCTTTGATGCCGAAATCCATTGCAAACCCGCCGCCGGATAGGTTTGCGGTTTCGTCTGTCGTCCAGTCCTGTGTGAGGGTGGCTTTTGCAAGCGCGTAGCCGATATAAGCGTCCGCGGCAAGGTCAATTGGCATGCCCTTTATGTTGAGGTTGTATGTGGCGCCTGCCATGATAGGTACGAGCAACGCGTCCAGTGTCCTGGTTACGTCTGGTAGTAAACCGAGGAAACTATTGGTGCCTTTTATAGATGCCTGAAAACCGCCCACGTATTCAACCCTCGCACCGATAGAAAGCGGAAAACCCTTGAACACCAGAAGACCAAGGTCGAGACCGAGGACATAGGCTTTGTCCATGTTGGATGTTTCCATGTCAAAGAGCGTGTCGGCATCGTCGTTGATATCATCTATGAAGGCATTTACGCTATTCATTGACAGGGTTGAATACCCGACCCACAGGTTTACCACACCAATATACTCCAGGTAATCCGGGACGTTGGGCATGCCGGGTTCGTCAATACCGGACGGATCAGCCTCGACAGGCATGTCATCGGACGCTTTTATATCCGACAGTTCTTCATTTCCAGCGGCCATTAACGGCAGTGCACACATTGAAAACACAAACAATAACTCAATCAATAAAACCGAGAATTTTTTCATTACCCACCTCGTATTGGATTTTTCCATCTATTATATTATAGCAGATACAGTTGAAAACGCCATATATAGGACAACTTAAAGTGATTTTTGTTCCGTGTCACTGCCGTTTTTCCGGTTAAAACCTGAAATTGACACCGATAAATTTATATGTCAAGATAAGCCATGTATAACAACATATATTATAAAGGAGCAAAATGAAAAAATATATACTTGCACTTATCCCCCTGTTTTTCTCGGCCGCGTCTGTTTTTCCCGCAACGGCAACTATAACAGTCAATTACTCCGCAGAAACACAGCCTTATAATTACCGCAAACTGCTCGGCAACAACCTCGGGCATTGGCTCTCACCGGCCGGATATACGTCCAACATAGATAAAATAAAAGCTGCAGGATGCTATCTGCTCCGGTTCCCCGGCGGCTCCATATCCAACGAATACCACTGGAACGGCACAGGCACATACGACGAGGCAAAGATATGGCATCCTGACAATACCTCATACAGCGGCGGTTTTCTGGCCATGCCGGATTACAGGGGGTCCTCATCGCTGGGTTATGGCCATCCCGGCAAATTGACGGATAATGACACCACGACCATGTGGGTATCCGAAACCATAACCGCGGCCGCTTGCACAACCAATGCTTATGCCATAGTCAGGTTCACCTCTGCCCAATATGTCGACAGTTTCAAAATATATTGGGGAGACACGTACGCGACTGACTATGAACTGCAGTACTGGTCGTCTTCTGATTTTTCCTGGGCACCGCATCAGGGCAATACCAACTACTGGGTGACGGTGTCATCCGTCACCGGCAACACCGGAGGGACGGATACCAGGGCCATTATCCGCAGGTCCGCGTCGGCATTCAGGATACTCATGAAAAAGTCCTCATCTGCCGGATACAAGATACGCGAGATAGAACTGTACGACGGCGCGGCCAAAAGGACGGTCAATGCGAACGACTCGTCCCAGACCGAGACTGCGGCCTCGCCCACGGACAGGGCAAACACGCCTACCGGCTGGCACCCGGATTTTGATTTTGAAACGTATATTACGCTCCTGCAAAATATCGGCGCGGACGCGATACCTGCCGTCTCGGTGAATTTTGGCACGGGCACGCCCGAGGAGGCGGCGGCATGGGTGCATTACGCCAATGTTGTCAGGGGCCTGGGGATAAAATACTGGCAGATAGGCAACGAGATGGAAGGCATATGGGAGTCGGGCGGGCCGGTCGACGCGGAATTTTACACAAAAAGGTTCATTGAATACGCACAGGCTATGAAAGCCGTGGACCCGTCCATCAAAATATGCGGACCGGTGCTCTCGGCGCTTAAAAACAATTCCGAACTGTATGACGGCAGGTCTTTCCTGGAGGCTTTTCTGCATTACCTGCAGGCTGCGGGCAAATCGGACCTGCTGGACGTGGTGGATTTCCACATATACGCAAACTGGTCGCTCTCGAGCGATGCGGCCATGCTTAACACGGTTAATGATTGGTATGCCGGCGCCAATTACAAAACTTTTATAGACAACCTGCTGACCGCGTATTATGGCAGTGCCACGGCCAAAGAGGTTTTTATGTCGGAACATAACTCGGGCAACGCCTCCATATACGGCATGGGGTTCGCGGCGTCGCTCTGGGTTACCAACTGGCTGATGGAATACGCCAGGGCGTTCGGGAGCAGATCCACGGCTGCGCTGTGGGACGTCATGAACAACAATGCATCCACTGGCAATTACGACCACGGATTCCTCGAGATAGGCCAGCAGACAAACCCCGCGTACCGATACCAGCAGAGGGCCACGTACTGGGGCATGTATATGATAAATAACTATTTCGGCGTGCAGGAGGACAACGGCAACACGCTGGTTGCGGCCTCGTCGAGCCGGCCGCTGCTGCCCGTGTACGCGGCCAAACGCAGTGACGGCAAGCTCTCGGTTTTGGTTATAAATAAGGACAGCGCCAACGCATATACAACCACTCTCAATATTACAGGCTATACACCGGACGCCTCGGCTGACGTCTACACTTTTGCCTCCGCTGCTTCATCCCCGTATTTTATAAAAAATTACGAATGGCACGAGTCCAACCCGTCATCATACGCTGACCCTGACATAGGGCCGTACGGTTCAAATTTCAACGGCGCCTCAAATTCATTTGTTTTTACATTTCCGGCATACTCCATGTCCGTTTTTCAATTCGTACCCGCAGGCTCCTCGCCGACCATCACCCCATCTATATCACCGACAGCCTCGATTACGCCCACTATTACCATAACGTCAACATCCGCAGCAATAACGGGGGATGTGATAGAGAACAATGAACTTTTGACAAACACAAACAACCTGTGGGGCGGCTACTGGTACAGCTACGCAGGAGGAGGGACAGGCGCTGTGGTGAGTTCGGGTAAGGTCGGCGGCGGCTCGCCCTTAACCCCGGCAGGCGCATATTATACCAGCATCACCATGGGCACGGGGAGTTCTGTCTATGGAGGGTTTGGCACCAACTTAAACGGCAGGAACCTCGGGGAGTTTTTGGGTATTTCTCTATACGCCAGGGGCAACAGCAGGCCGGTAAATATTAAGATAGAGACCACCAATGTGACCGATTTCAGCTTCTGGCAGTACACCATAACTCCGGGAAGTTCGTGGCAATACTACGAGATACCTTTTTCTTCCTTCACTCACCCGGCCTGGGGTATAACCGAGGATTTTGACCTGAACCTGGCAACGCAGATCAGTTTTGGCACAGAGGGCAGCGGGCTGATATTTGACATATACGTCGATGACCTGACCGCTTACCGGCTCTCGGGCAGTCCGACAAATACACCTACCGGAACACCCACACGCACAAACACGCCGTCGCTGACTTTTACAAGAACGGCAACGGTTTCGTTTACGGCCTCCATAACGCCAACTGTGACATTGACCGCGACACAGAGCATGACTCTGACAATATCTCCCGTAATGACTGATACGCAGACACCCACGCCTGAGCCTTCCGGTACGGTTACGCCCGCATCCGCAAGCACGTTTACGCCCACTCCAACAACCGTGAACGGCGGTATAGGGTTACAAAACGATCTTTCCGGGGTCTATTTATATCCTTCACTGCTGGACGCGGGCATGGGAGACGAGGGAATATGGTTTTACGGTCTGCCAAAAAAGGTGAGGATACAAATCATGAACCTAAAAGGCAACTCCATATACGACGTCACGCAATCCACGCCGGAAGGAAAATTTTACCTGCAATTTGCGAGGCAGAGGAAAAAGGATGTGTTCGCACCGGGGGTATATGTTTATATCATCAGCGATAGAGTGGGAAATACGGTAAAGGGGAAGTTTGCGGTAGTACGATAAAACTAAGAGGCCCAAGTTCCAAAGGGCGAGATGCAACGGCATATCTCCTTAACCCGTACTCCTTACCCTTAAAAACGAGTAGTGGTCCCGGGCACACTGGTAACTAATAACAAGAACATAACTGATATCACCTTCTCCCACGGGAGAAGGCCGGGATTAGGGTAGTCTTGCAGGTAGAGGGAACGGGTCTACCGGGTTTTTTGTTTCTGCCTTTTATTAAAAACATTTGACTTCATCCGCCCAAAATGTTATATTTTTCTACGTTCTCAGGCTGCCGGGTCGTCTAATGGTAGGACATCTGCCTCTGGAGCAGACGGTTGTTGGTTCGAGTCCAGCCCCGGCAGCCATAAAACCTTTTACTTCGTTTAGATTCATAATACACGCTTCTACTTAAAACATCTTTGAAACTGTAAACCCAACCATAAATTTTTCCTCAGGTTAGCCCATTGTGCCCTGTCAA
>JAJFUW010000056.1 GCA_021372235.1 Spirochaetia bacterium | reverse complement strand
ACATCTATTGCCTCATCAATCTTGGTCTCGGGAAGTATTACGGTAAACTCCTCACCGCCATACCTGCACAGCGAATCGGTGCTGGAGATGCAGTTCTTTACCACGACCACGATTTCTTGCAGTACCGTGTCCCCTGCCTGGTGTCCGTACGTGTCGTTTATCTTTTTGAAATAGTCTATGTCAAACATCAAAAGAAACATGTTAGCCCTGAAACGCTTGGCAATGCCTATCTCGTCTTCGAGTTTGGTCTCAAAATAACGGCGATTAAAGGCTGTCGTCAGAGGGTCTATGATGGCCTTGCGCTCAGACTCGTCTTTCTGTTCAATCAGGGCGGAAGTCGACTGTTTGACCTGCTCAACCACCTCTTTTTCCAGTTGCTTGCCTGTCTGGCGTTTTAACTGGTTTATGATATCAAGCGAAACTTTTTTGACCTCATCCTTGATGGTCTTTTTAAGTTCGGGCGTCAGGGCGTCTATGGCCTTTTGCGTCTCTTTTTCGACCTGCTTGCGCACCTGGCTGCGGACGTGCTTACGCAGCTGTTTTAACGCGGTGGTCTCCTTATTAATGGTCTTTTTGACCGTTCCAAGCACTATGACTGTAAGTTCTTTCTCGATAGCCTCGTTTATCTCACCGAGGTATGCCTCTTCCTTTTTCAGCATGTCCTCATAGCGATCCTGTATGCGGGCTTCAATCTTTTTGAGTTTCTCAATCTCTGCCTGTATTTCCTTCAGTTCCTTCTCTATATCGGCCATTATCTCTCCATTTCTTCCTGATAAAAATATTCTTAAGCCACAAAACCGGTTACGGATTTCAGGAATAAGACGGGTTATTATATCCCAAACAGTGAAAAAAACAAAGGGGATAAAGATGCGGGAAAGAGGATGCGGAAAGGTTTTGAGGGAAGCAAGCGGTTTGGAGCCAAAGCATGTCATCCGCCCCCCCTCTACGTCTCCCTCCGGATTGCCGTTTTCGCCTCCCGTCCCCTATTTTATGACAGCCACTTTTACCGTCTTTTTTTCCATGTACCCTTCTGAATCAAGCATAACGACCGGGCATATGTAAATACCCTCCGGGACAGCACTGCCCGAGGTGTTTTTCAGATCCCACAGGATATAACCGTCCTCCAGTTTTCCTGTCACGGTCCGCACAGATTCACCTTTTATATTCACAAAGTTTACCCTGACCGTGCCCGAAATCCCGCTCTGCCAGGTTATCCTGACCGCTCCTGCTGCTGACCTCACAGGGTTCGGCTGTACTTTTATCTCTCCCGGATACTTTTTTGCCTCGATCAAAACCTGCACGGTCTTGGCGCCGGTCATGAGCATTCCTGTGTCCCCCATTACGTTCACCTGCAGTTCATATGTCCCGTTCGATACAGCGCGGCCAAATGCGTTTCTGCCGTCCCATTCCATAAAATCAAGCAGCCCGTCCCCGTACTGGATGTTGATTATACTGCCTTCGTTCTCGATAATTATGACATCCGGAATCTTTAACGCAATACCCCCGGGAGGCTCCCTGTCATACTCCCTGACGCTCCGCACCAGCTCCCCGGCGCTGTTAAATACCTTGAGTTCCACATACGCACCGGATTTGATAACCGTAACCTCTTTTGTCAGGGTGTTTACGTGGCTGTATGTGTCCGTTTCCTCCACTTTCATATAATAGGGGCCGCTTGCCACGGGCTGTCCCGCAGAATTCAACCCGTTCCAGGTGAAATATGTTCCTCCCTGCCCGAGCGTGGATGGCGTCTCAACTCCGTCCAGATACAGCGTCATTACACTGCCCCCGCCCATGACTGTATTTTCCTGCGACCCGTCTACCGTAAAGAGCGCCGATGTTATAATTTTTGACGACGGTGTGTCCGCAATTAACGCCACCCGCTCCCCCGCCTCGTTATAAACCCCTATTATTATTCTCTGGGGAAAAGGCGGAAGCGTCGGCGTGATGGTCGGTGTGGCGGTGACTGTCGGCGTTGCGGTCATGGTCGCTGTGGCGGTGCGGGTGCAGGTTGCCGTGACGGTATCCGTAAAGGTACACGTCGCGGTATACGTGGGCGTGTCAGTTGCCGTTGATGTAAAAGTTAAGGTCGGCGTCGCGGTTCCGGTATCGGTAAATGTCGGGGTTGTCGTCGAGGTCGGCGTGGCGGTCAGCGTGCATGTAAATGTGGGCGTTACTGTCGGTGTGTTGGATGAGAAAGTATTCGTGGCGGTACTCGTGGGTGTGGCAGTGTTCGTCTCTGTAAAAGTAGACGTAGGCGTTCCGGTGTCGGTCGGCGTGAACGTCATGGTCGATGTGCTCGTATCCGTGAATGTCGGCGTTGCCGTGAAAGTCGGAGTGGCGGTGTAGGTCGCAGTAAAGGTCCGCGTGTCAGTCGGAGTATTGGATGATATCGTGTCAGTCGGGGTGGATGTTGGCGTGGATGTTCTGGTGTCGGTCATTGTTGGCGTTGCCGTGCGTGTATCGGTAGCTGTCGGGGTTGCGGTCGGCGTTCCGGTAGCCGTAGATGTGGGTGTTGCGGTATAGGTGGGCGTCGGTGTCCGCGTATCCGTGGAGGTCGGAGTCGCTGTGCGCGTATTTGTCGCCGTGTACGTCGGCGTCGCCGTGTACGTGGATGTTGCCGTGTTCGTGGACGTAAAGGTGCTCGTATCGGTAAAAGTGGGCGTTGGCGTGCGCGTAAAAGTCGGCGTGGCGGTCAATGTAAACGTAGGGGTTGCCGTGAATGTCGGCGTTGCCGTAAAAGTAGGCGTGAACGTCGGCGAGCCGCATCCGAGCACGTCAAGTGAAGTCTGGTTCGAATATACCGGATAATTGGATGAACTGTCTATCAAAGCCGTGTTCAAAACCGGATTTGCCTGGCAGTTGGGTATCCCCCACCAGGTGAACGAACCGCTGGTGTTTGATACGCTGCCGATGTCCCAGTGGACCGGGTTTGTGGCCGTACACCCCACGCAGTCGGAATATGTGATGCCCACGGGCACGTCATCATCGACAAAAGCGTTGCCGTACACCCTCGCCTCGTAAACCGCGAAGTTGTCGTATGTGTCCCTGACATCGCCGGTACTCCCTGGCTGTTCGTTTACCCCCGGCCTCCAGTCAGTATATGTCCCGCCGCCGGAGCATACCCAGTCTGCCGTGTTGAGTGTTGTGTCGTCGTAATTTATATCCCACGTTGACGGTTCAGGGTCTCCGCGCGCCCATATCCTGGCTTTTACGTTCTGCCCGCCTCCTCCCAATGCCGTGACCTGTATCCTGATTCTGTACCATTTGTTTGCGGATACCGTATATATGGACGGGTGCCCGCCCGCGGGATACGTGCATCCTCCGCTGCCGCATCTCTGGTACATAAAATGACCGGGCGGAGGATTTTCATCGATGGATGCGACTATGCCCATGCTCCGGCCGAGGCCCTCATCTGTCTTGCCGTTGCTCCTTATTATGACCTGCGCGTCCGCGCCGGGAAACGTCCCCGGGTTTATGAACAAATCCGATACTATGATGCCCGTACAGAACTGGTCGGAGTTATCGCCCTCACTGCCGTCATCCAGCAGCAGGCCCGGATAGTTTCCGGAATTTGAGGAACTCCCCGTCACTATTTTATCCCCTGAGTTGCACGGGTCGGAAACTACCCATGTCCCGTTATCGCCGTTGCTTGATATGAATTTCCACCCCGGCGGAGCCGAGGCAGTATAGGTGTTTGAGCCTGTATTGTCAAAAGCCTGGTAATTACGCAGCGCGTAACCGTTCACCTCGTATGATAAATAATAGGTAACCATGCTCCCCGCCAGTGCGGAGTTTGCGCTCTGCTGTTTTGAAAGCATTATGGCCGCCTGCCCGACCGTGGATGTTACCGTCCTCACCTGATCGGCGTGGCCGGGCATCACGGCCGTGGCGCTGTTCGTATAGACGGTGCCGACAGCCGGTGTTGTAACCATCTCCAGCAGCATCCATACTGTCCCGTCCTGCCGCCCCGGTACGCCTGTCCTGTCCGGGAACGTCCATGTGAATGTACCGCCTGTCTGCCCTGCGGACGGGCCCGTGACGCTGCCGCCCGGTATGTTCATGGGTCCTGCGGCAATCAGCCTCAGGTTTCCCTCGCCCGGTATGGAATCTATTATTTTAAAACCGTTGCCGTTGGCGTATGTGTAGTCCATGGAAAAAAGTATCTTGTCCCCTGCCGTCTGCAGTACGCCTTCATAACGCTTGTTCAGTGTAAACCCCGGCGGCGGAGTTTCGATGGGCCATGTCACCGCAAGTCCGCTCGATGAGCAGCCGTTGGGCGTGCTCGTGATGCCGGTCCAATCGCCGGTGTTTATGTTGGAGTACCTGGCACCCACATGCAGGTAGAGAGCCGAGGTATTGCATTGGGTAAAATCCGCCGCACGCGGAACATGGAGCGTGTATGTACGGGTCACTATCCTCGACTGGACTTCGGCCATTCCCGTGTCGGCACAATCCGCACAATTAGTTGGTGCTGCCGCGTCTGCCGGTGCAAAACTGGCGCCCATTCCATTAGGGAGGTTAACCAGCGGCTGGTCAACATAAGCCACGCCGTTTGTGTTAGTGCCGTGAACCAGAAAAACCTGGCCTCCGGTACCCGGGACCTGGCGCGTCGGATAAGAAGAAATGGCCAAATCCATGAAAGCGTTGTTGTATTTACTGGCGCAGATGGAAACAGTCACATCCACGATATCGCCGTATCCGGGGTTTGGCGGATTCATAACAATAGACACAACCTTCGGCTGGAATGAAAATGAAACCGTCCAGATTGACAAAAAAACCGCTACAAAAAAGGGTCCGGTAATTAGTTTTTTCAAGTTGTACCTCCCCATTGAAACGGTTTTGGGTGCTGTATTTAAACGAATTAATAATTTAATTCCCCTGCACTATTAATTCTATTCAAAACAATCCTTTTTGTCAATAACTGCTTTTTTTGACTTATTTAAACGGTTAAGGTGTTACGTTATACCTTTTTAGTTTTCACGAAAAATCGAAAAATATGATTTTTGGCCTGTTTTTTTGTGACGTACATCACAAATACGGCTTTTACGGAAGGATGTATGAATAAAAAAATCCTGATTCGAAAATTTACATTTGTTGCATTCCCGTGGCCGGATTTTTACTGCCGGAACGCGGACCTGTTTTCCTGTCTGTGTACAACCGGCGTTATATGTATCACCCGGCCGTAGTTGGCCGCCCGCGCGGGATATACCCGCATGTCGGATTTTAGCCGGGTGTTTTTTATACGGTATGCTGACCGAAAATTTCAGGCCGTAACCTGATTTGACTCCGCCATTGTATAAGTTACGTTTTGCATCCATATACTTCTACTTCCGGATTTTCCGGGACGGACATGAACTATGGGACATACAAAAATGCACAATTGTCAGCACGCGTAAAAACGCTCGCGGCCGCAAAACGTTTTACATCTTTTCCGGAGCGTTAATGCCTATGATGTCAAAACATTCCTTCAGCGTTTTTTTCAGCGCCGACAGGATGAACAGCCTTTTTAACATTGCGTTTCTGTCCTCCTGTACAACTCTGTGCTTCGCGTAAAAATGGTGGAATACACCGCACAGGTCAAAAACAGCCTGTGTCAGGACCGAGGGTGCAAACTTATCTGCCGCGTCCCTGATGGCGTACGGCATGTGCAGTATCGCCCGGACAAGGTCTGTTTCCTCCTGTTCCAGTTTGTCAAAACAGACACCGTCGGCGCCGTATTCATTTTCCGATTTGACCGACTCTTTTGCTTTTTCAAAAACACTGCATATCCTGGCATAGGCGTACTGGACGTAAAAAACCGGGTTCTTGTCGGACTGTTCCTTCGCGAGAGTCAGGTCAAAATCCAGGTGTGAATTATAGTTGCGCATGACAAAAAACCAGCGTGAAGCGTCCCTGCCCGCGTTGTCCATCAGCTCATCGAGGGTGACAAACTTGCCCTCACGTTTTGACATCTTCATCTTTTCACCGGACTCGAGCAGGTTGACCTGCTGCAGTATAATGACCTTTAAATGATGTTCGTTGTAGCCTCTGCCTTTCAACCCCTGAATTATGGATTCGAGGCGTTTCACATACCCGTGATGGTCCGGCCCGAGTATATTTATAATGAGGTCCGCTCCCCTTTTCAGTTTGTTATTTATGTAGGCTATGTCACTGGCGAAATAGGTATAATCGCCGTCGGTCTTTTTCACGACCCTGTCCTTGTCGTCGCCGAAATCGGTGGTCCTAAACCACACCGCGTCCTCTTTTTCATAAAACAACCCGCGCGACCGTATCTCCTCAAAAGCCTCTTCCACATCTCCGCCGGTATGCAGTGATGTCTCGGAAAACCACCCGTCAAATTTTACGCCGAAACGTTCCAGCGTTTTTTTCTGCATTTTCAGGACATAGTCGAGGCCAAAAGCCCTGAACTCTTTGTATTCATTGTGCGTTGCCGGGTCTTTTACCGTCCCCATTTTTTTGAAATAATCAGGCCCCTTGTAGGCGTCAAACGCCGCCGCTATATCCCTGACATATTCCCCCTGGTAGCCGTCCTCGGGCATGGGAATGTCCATGCCTTTTGACTGCAGGTAGCGTGCCATGAGGGAGAGGGCAAACAGGTGCATCTGCCTCCCGAAATCGTTCACATAAGTCTCTTTTGTGACGTTATAACCGGAATACTTCATGAGGTTGGCCAGCGTATCCCCGTATGCGGCGGCCCTGCCGCTCACTATATTGAGCGGCCCCACGGGGTTCGCGCTCACGAACTCCAGGTTGACATTTATTCCGGCTCCAGAATTGTTCCTGAAATAATTGTCCGTTTCCAGCAACAAAGCCAGTTCCTTTTTAAAAACCCGGTTCTTTAGCGTTATGTTCACATAGCCCGGCTTGATAACATCCACGGCCTGAGCGTACTCTTTTGAACGCAGGCAAAAAGCCATCTCTTCCCCGATGACAAAAGGGTTCTGCTTCAGTATTTTTGAGATGGTCAGGGCCGCATTGGTCCCGAAATGGCCCGGCTGGTTCGCCGGAGGCGGTTCGATGGCAAAACCGACACCCGCCGCGGTGCTGCCATATTTTTCCGCTATGACACGGGTTATTTCCTCTTTTAGAAAATCATCAAGCATTTTTTTAAGCACCTCATTGGTTGTTTATGGCTAAATTATATTATATTTGCCCGGACAATTAAAGGGCTACTTTGTTGTTCTCTTAAATTCCGCTTTTGTTCCTCCTTACTCTTGTTTCCTTTCTCCTCACCCGCCTTTGTTCTACCCGTCTTACCGTCTCCCGGGCTTCTCCGGCCGCTGTTCTATTACCCCTTCAGGAAAAACTATCCTCACCACGGTCTTTGCTTTCGGGTCCAGTATAAAAGCCGTATTGCCAGCCGCGGCCCTGATTACGGACGGGTTTATGAACCGAAAGCCGTCCCTGTCTTTCAGGTCAAGCAGTCTCAGGTATGGTTCCTTCAACGGGTACAGCAGCAGCCGTTTATATGACGGCTGGAGAGTCATGAAATATGGCTTTGCCCCGTTTTCTACCGGCACGAGCGACGGCCCGTATACCGTGGAGATAATGCCGACAGGATAATAATCCAGATAATTCATATCTTCGTCAAAAACCTGCACGCGTGAATTTGCCGTATCCATCACGTAATGCCTGCCGGTTGTATCAAACGATATGCAGGACGGCTGAGAGAACTGCCCGGCCGCCCTGCCATAGGTGGTCGTCCGGTTATATAGGATTGATCCGTCTATGTCAAATGCGACGATCATATTCTGTGACGGCACGGCTGCCCCGAGTTTCAGTCCTCCAGGAGCGAGCGTTAAGCATCTCGCGCCCGCTAAAAATCCAGGACCTATGATTTCTTTTATGAACCTGCCGGCCAGGTCAAACTCCCTTACCGCGCCCGTTGCGGCGTCGAGTGCGTATATACTCTTCATATCCATATCTATAACACCATACATAAACCTCTGTTCCCTGTCCCCCGTACCACGGCTGAACAGATTTGCCAGAGTCTTTTTACGGCCGTAAAAATCCGTCCTGAAAACAAGTTTGTAGCCGTTGCCCTTTTCCTCAAACATCAGCAGTTCCTTTGTCTCACCCTCGCAGATAAGCATTTTTGAGCCGTCGCAGGAAACGTCCATATCAGACGGCATCGAGAGCTTGACAGGCAGGCCTATTTTTGTCATTAAATATTTATCAATAACGGAAGAAGAGAGGTTTTTATACCCCGGCGGCGTCCCGAATTTTGTCAGGACATCTTTTTTCAGTTGCACACCGGCCGCCGGCTCCTCCTGTCCCTGCCATGAAATGGTTTCTTCCCTTTTCCGGCGCGCCGAATTCCTGTCCGCTGTCTCTCCGGAGAGCGGTCTTACGGTATTTATCTCTCCCGTTGAGATTTCCAGTGTGGTATTACCCGTAAGCCACAGGTCCCTGACGCCCGCCAGGTAATTTTCATCCCTGAAATCGTATTCATACAGGACACCCGTGCCGTTGAAATTCCTTACCGTATGCCCCTTTTTCAATACAATCCCCAGTTTTAGCAGTTCCCCCATGGCATCATAAGATAACACGCATACCCTGCCATTTAACGACCCGTTGCGCAGCGCTGCATCAAACTCGCCGGATGTCATCATGGTAAAATTGTCAGGGAAATCATACAGCCTGTCCAGTTTTGTTTCCCTCAGCAGTCTGTCAGTCACAAACACATAAGGCGCCCTGTCCTTACCGCGCTCCTGCATGTACTTTACGGCGTATGTCTCGGGGGTAAATGGAAAATTTGCAGGAAAGTAAACAAAAAAATAGTAAAGCCCTGATACGGCTATCAGCCCGGCCATCGTGTAGGAAGCCCTGACGTAATTGGTGAACGGCCTTTTCCCCATGCGCGGCAGCAGCGCCGCAAGCCTGGTAAAACCAACCGCGGCGAATATGGCAATCATGGGCGCCATGAAATTCATCCTCGTGGCCGGCAGGTATGTGTACTGCACCAGGCCGGCAACAAAAACAAGAAGTATGACATAGGACGATACCAGCCAGCGGGCGCGCCAGTCCCTCTTAAAGGAACAAAACGCCCAAATAAGGCCAGTCATGGCGCCTGTAGCCGTAAACCAGTCGACGGTCGGGCCTGCCACGAAATGGGACATGTTGTTTTTGAAAAGGAACGCGAAAAACCCTCTGACATAGTTTATCACCATGTACACAGGGCGCTCTGCCGGGTTGCCGACCTCGCTCCCGCCAAAAACCGAGTGGACTGCCATTTTTTGCATGAACCCCGGGGTGATAAAAACGAACAGCAGAGTTGCCGAGTAAGCCATGAGTCCCGTGACCAGCAGCCGCAGAGGGTATTCCCTGCGCAGCGGGTGGAAAAACCAGTAAAGCGCGGCCGCTATGACTGTCAGCCTCGCGGTAAAAAATGTGTAGCAGCCAAGCCCCATCACAATACCGGCGGCAAAGGACCAGAACGACGACTTTTTCCTCATGGCCAGTTCCAGACATAACAGGGTCAGGACAAAAGGCAGAACCGGATGCACAACGTCATGGGCGATACGGCCGAACCCCATCATGGCCGCGGAAACAATAAAAGCCGCAGCCGCAATGGCCGCCGCGCGTTTTTTAAACAGCAGTTTTACGAACATATAAAGCGCCGCCATTGTCAGCGGGGGTATGATAAGAGAACTGATTTTCCAGCCAAAAAGGCCGGTGCCGAATATTTTCATAAGCGCGGCCGGGTATATGGATGCCAGCAGCGGATGATCGCCGTAAACCCCGTCACCGGCAAAAATGAACGGCTGTCTGGTGCCGTTCAGGATGTTTATTGCCATATCGTAGAAAGCGTACTCATCACCTATGAAAGAATATTTCCACGATGAAAAATCAAAAATATAAAGCCCGAGCGCAGCAATAAAAGCCGCCCCGAGCCACAGGGCTTCCCCGTGTTCCAGTACGCCGGGCGAAACCGGTATTTTGGCCATTATGTCCGACCTGATAAAACGCACGGCGAACATCGCCAGCAGAGCAACGCAGGCAAAAATCTGCAGGTACGGATGTTTTCCCGCGAGAAAAAACAGGACAAGCGCGCAGTATATTGCCGCCGCGGCAGTGTAAAACAGGAAACCTCCGGGCCCTGCATCCGCACTTTTGGAGCCGCCCGCTCTGCGGGAAAACAGCACAAACAAAAGTATGATACAGGTTATTATGATAATCAGGTTATAAATAAAATAGGGCGGGTAACTAAAGCTTATGTTTCCTATCGTAAGGTCATAAAATGGCAGTTTGACTGCGTCAAAGAGCCTCTCCTGGAATACCTGCATGGGCGAGTCCCTGAATGTCGAAAAGACGGCGTTTAACAGCATGATAATAATAGCCGCGGCGCCTATGCGTTTGCGTATTGAACGGCCCGTCCGTTTTTCCACTGCCGGTTTTGTCTGAACAACATCCATTTTCTTTTCCGTTTTGACGCGTTTTTTCAAAAACGTCACCCCCGTTCTTTTTAATGGGAACTGTAGAATTTTAGCAATAATTACGGGTTTGGGCAATGGATTTTTGTTTTATGAATGTTTTGTTTTTGAATGGGTGGTGCTGCCGGTTAGCAAAATAGAAACGGCTGCCGTGGGCCGGTTGACACAGTTTACCCCTTGAGAAAAAGAGCCGGGCTGATGATATTCTCCTCTACAAATAAGCAAAAACAAAAGCCACAGGCTGAAGCCTGCAGCTACA
>JAJFUW010000078.1 GCA_021372235.1 Spirochaetia bacterium | reverse complement strand
TATACCGATGGCTTGAAAGTATATTTTCCACATTTCCTTATACATGACGCGACCCTGCCTTCCACGGTTTCAACCTCCTGTTTGACCGTACTCTTTCCGGTGTGGTAAAAAAGTGTCTTTTCCCTCCGCCTGTCATGGATGACAAACGGTTTATCATTGAACCTATTTTTAAAGTGCTCCGTTATAAGTTCCAGGATATCATTTTCAGGCTCAAAGCCGGCGTAAAACAACCCCGACCGCACCTCTTCAAACCGCAGGAACCCCGGGAACCTGTATCTCTCGCATGAACATTTCCATTTTATGGAGTGAAATTCCCTGACCGCGTCCTCTGACAGGAAACTGTCCGTCTGCCGAGAAACCGTAAAATCACATGAGCCAATCAGCCTGATAGAGCCTGTTCTCGCGCAACAGCGGCGCCTCTCCCGCCATGGGGAGCCTGCTGTCATTTTTTATCTGATAATTACGCCTGTAAAAATCCATCACAAGCCCCGCCGGTTCTCCGGGCGTTAAGGCGGCCCTGCGTATATCGTTGGAGCGCTGATTGACGGCCCGTGTGCAGTCTCGCGCACGATTACCCGCGAAGCCTATTTACCGCGGGCATTCAAGCGCAAGGTCAAACAGGTGCAAAGCAAAATACTAAACGCGCTGAAAAAGTGGCGCCATGTCGGTCACATTGTCTGACGGCCTGAAAACAAATCAGGCACACCCGTACCGGCGCCATTTATTGATACTATGCTGGAACACGATTTATGTTCGTTTTTTTAACTGCCGATCGTAAATCGCCCTGACCTTCAGGAAAAAATCCTTATGCTCCCTCTGACAAAACTCCGGAAATGTCCATGGAAGTGTGTCAAAATCGCTGTCGTGGTATTGCAGAGTGACCTCCGCCCATATTCCCCGCCCTATGTAGACCCTGTGGCTGAAGTTTTTGGCCGAGGCCAGAATAAGTTTGGCGAGCGAGAGCAATCCCGGGTCGATGTTAATGCGCCTGCCGCCCCCTGACATGAACTCTTTTTCAATTTCATTTGTAAACAGTTTGGCTTGCGCCAGTTCCCCGGGGTCCAGGAGTTTTTCAAAACTTGCGAACCTGCGTTTTAAACCGGTCCCCATTTCCGGCGCGTAATAATCGGTTTTGTCAAATTGCAATACGCCTGATTCCGTGTCAACACGCCCGAATTCTTCCGTCATTTTAGTGAGCGCGGTTTTGTAGTCCTCTTCCCGCGAGTAAATGAAACCCGCCGTCAGTTTTTCCGGTTTTATTATCCTTACCTGTGCCATTATTTTGCCTTGTGCGTAATTAGCTGCATCAAAAGCGTTATGAACCCGTAAGCAAAAAGCACCGAACCTGCCGCCAGGATTATCATATCCTCCCTGGCCCAGGTCACCAGTTTGCCTGTAAGCGACATGGCAATCCCAAGCCCGGCACTGCGCAGGATGTAATAGGCTGAAAATATCCTGCCCCTCATGGCCGGCGGTGTGTGCTTCTGCACCTCTGTTTCGGCAATCGAGAGCACCATGATGCCTGCCATACCACCTATCAACGCCACAACCAGCAAATAATAATAGTCCTTGCAAAAATAGATGGTACCTACCAACAGACCGAGCAGCGGGTATAACGACCTGATAAGCGATTGTTCCTTGAACCATTTCAGGGCCGGTTTCAGGAGTATAACCCCAAATACAAGCCCCAGGCCCATGAACGCCTGGACAAAACCGAGCGCCTTGATCTCCTTCATTTTCGTTATGCCCGTCTCGTTGAGAATCGTCTGAAGGAAACTGCCCGTGAGCGCCACATACACAAATCCCAGCGCTGTCATCAGCAAAAACACCCTGCTGACCACGAACATGACCTCCTGGTTGTGAAAAAGAAACTTCATGCCCTCGATAAAATCGGTCCCGAACCTTGACAGCGAGCCTTCCGCTTCCCTCGGCAATTTTTCGTCCGTTTTTATGAAAATTATAACCACCACCACGAGCGCATAGATGAAACCGTTTATCAGGAAAGCGTCCCTGTATCCGGTGACCGCTATTATGGCGCCCGCGACGGCATATGTGGCTATCTGCAGGACGATGGAACCGG
>JAJFUW010000008.1 GCA_021372235.1 Spirochaetia bacterium | reverse complement strand
CCCGCGATGAGGTCAGGTTGGAGTTCGAAAATATTATCTCCTCGCCGCTCAGCGAACGTATGCGTGTGGTCTTGATACCGATGTTTTCCACCGTGCCCATGTTGTCATCGACAACTATAAAGTCGCCCGTAATGAACGGTTTGTCCAGAATTATGGAAACGTAGGAAAATAAATCCCCCAGTATTGCCTGTGCCGCGAGAGCAACCGCAACACCGCCTATGCCCAGCCCCGCGAGAATGGTCGAGACTTTGTAGCCCAGGTTGTCCAGCATCACAAGCAGCCCTATCATCCAAATTGTGCCCTTAACTATGACCATGAGCCCCTTTATTGATTTCATCCTTCCTTCGTCATCTTCATGTTTATCGAGGATCTCCAACACAACATAGTCAATCAGCATTATAGCGGCCTTTATGACGAAATATGTCATCACTACCAGGGTTGTCTTGTTTATGAATAATTTTGCTCCGTCGGCCATGGCAAGCCTGTGGGTTGCCGGAAAAAATGCTCCCACGTACATTGCCGGCAGAACCGCTTTTTCGAGAATTGAAACCACAAAATCGTCAAACGTAGTGTCGGTTTTTTTTGTGATGTTTTTCAGGATCTTAGTCACAAGCAAGTTCAATCCCCACAGGGCCGCCATAAGGACGATGAATATCAGCACTGAAAACATGTATTCCGAAACAGCGTTGCCCCACAGTATCCGGTCCATAAAGGAATTTGTCCCAAAAGATATATTCATGCTGCCTCCTAATGCAGGAAAATTATTATTACAAAATATACAGTCATGAGGACGAGCCCCAGCGGCATGCCGAATTTAGCCCACTCTTTCGAACTAATCTTCAGTTTGCCCGCGGAAATGATATTTGGTATGTTGCCCGGTATCAGCATACCACCCGCTATGATGAGCCCGAGGATTGCCGACTTTACCTGCATGTCGCTCATGTGCGGTCCGACCTCGGCCGCCACCAATGTTGCGTTGTCAAGCACGGCCGATATCATGTTAATCCAGTAGAGCGCGTAAAATGGTATTTTTGAAACATATTCGTCAATGAGCGGCTTGAAACCGGTGCCCAGCAGGACAAGCGCCATTACAAACAGGTATACCTTGCCGGTACGCATAAAAATGTCCGCGAAGGTCTCTTCTCTATCCTCTTTTAGCCCCTCATGTTCCCCGTGTTTTTTGATGAGTGCCGCTGCCAGCAGTCCCAGTGCTATAATTCCGGGGATTATGTACAGCCACAGGCTGTTGAGCAGGTACCAAAATCCGGCATTATGCGGCGGACCCTTTAATTTTGCTATTGCAATGGTGGAGAGAGGCTCGCCTATGGGTGTCAATGCCGCTCCCATTCCTATCGAAAAACAGGTTATGATGACCAGTCTGATTTCGTTTTTCTTGTCGAGTTTCAAATGCCCCACTATCTCGACCAGCACCAGCGCCGCCACAATGGCGGTTATAATGCTGGAAAGGAGCCCCAGCCCCACGACAACCCCAAAAACAAAAAGTTTGACCCCGACAGTTTTCATGACCCTGTTCACACTGCGGGCAATCCGCAACTGCAGCCAGCGGAAAAGCAGTCCCGCCACGAGCACCGCCGCGGTTATTTTTATGGGTTCTATGAGCGCTTCTGCCGCGAGGTGCATGCTCCACTGCGAGGTTATGGTAACGGCGAGCACGCCCATAATAAAAAGAAATATTTCAAGTTCCTCCTCGACCTTTCTGACCAAGAAGGGGAGAATCAGAACGAGCGCCAAAACTGTAAAAAGCCCCGGAATTGCCAGCATAATCGCTCCTCCTTTAATGAATAATTAACAATTAATAATGAGTAATGAAAGGCGCAGTTATTATTAATTGTCTATTGTCTTTGCCTTTATATGCCATATTCTTTAATCCTATATAGCAGCGTCCTGCGGCTCACGCCCAGCAGTTCCGCCGCCTTTGTCTTGTTGTTGCCGGTTTTGTTAAGCGCATCGCGTATTAACGCCGCTTCCTTGCGGCATTTTTCCTCTTTGCCCGTGTCGAACATGGTCGCCCCGGCCGCGGCATAGAGCGTGTTTTTGAGGTAATTGTCGAGCATTGCCGCCGTTATCGTGTCCTCTTTTTCCATTATGGTTACTTTTTGCACCACGTTCTCCAGTTCGCGGACGTTGCCCGGCCACGGGTATTGCCTCATTTTTTCCATGCTGTCAATGTCAAAATTCTTACGTTTTGTCCCGAACTCTTTCGCATATTTACCCGCGAAATATTCCACGAGGCCCTGTATGTCGTCCTCGCGGTCGCGCACCGGGGGTAAGGCGAACTCGATTATATTGAGCCTGAAATAGAGGTCCTCCCTGAACTTTTTCTGTGCCACGGCCTCTTTCAGGTTTATGTTGGTGGCTGCCACCACGCGCACGTCTATTTTGCGCGGATTTCCCTCGCCGAGCCTCGTCACTTCCTTTTCCTGCAGGACACACAGTATCTTTGCCTGCAGTTCCGGACTCATCTCGCCAATCTCGTCGAGCAGCAGCGTCCCGCCGTCGGCCAGTTCAAATTTGCCGGGCCTGTCCGTGGCCACTCCCGTAAAAGCCCCCCTCGCGTACCCGAACAGTTCGGACTCCATGAGGTTTGCGGGTATTGCGGCGCAGTTTATTTTAATGAACGGCTTGTCCTTTTCCGGGCTCAAAGAATGTATTATCCCGGCCAGCATCCCCTTGCCTGTGCCCGTCTCGCCGGTTATGAGTATCCCCGCGCGCGTGTTTATGACGCGGCCGAGGTTTTCTTTTATCTTTTCCATTGCCGGATTCGTGGAGGAAAAAAACAGTTCGTCGAGTCCGCCGGCGGAAAATTTTATACCGCTGCCAGTGCGCTCTTTGAGCGCCCTGTTCACGACCTCGATGAGGTTCTTCTCGTCAAAAGGTTTTTCCAGGAAGTCATATACGCCATTTTTTACCGCATTAACAGCCGTCTCTATGGTGCCGTATGCCGTGAGGATGATAAAAGGTATCCCCGTGTCCCCGATCTCCTCAAAAAGTTCCAACCCGTCCATGTTGGGCATATTCACATCGGAGATTATGAGGTCTATATTTTCGTCGTTTATGGTCTCTATGGCCTGCAGCCCGTCCCCGGCCATGAGCACATCGTTGTACCCGTTCCTGGCCAGCAGGCCCTTTAAAACTTTCCGTATGTTTTCTTCGTCATCCACAACAAGTATCTTTGCCATTTAATAACCCTCCGGGACATATAAACTACGGTTCTGAGTTTGAATATGTTCTGCATCTCAAAACTCCGGACTGCCCCTGCCTGTAGTTGTCTCTGTTTACGGTATAGCCGCCGTTATCTCCGTATAAGTGCTCCCGTCGCTCTCTATAATGAGGCTCCCGCCGTGCGCTTTTATTATCCTGTCGCTGATTGCCAGCCCCAACCCGGAACCTTTTGGTTTGGTTGTGAACAGCGGCGTCTTTATCTTTGCCATGACCTCGGAATTGATGCCCGGGCCGTTATCTTTTATCCTGATCTCCACGCCGTTTTGTTTCCTGTATATCCGTGCCTCTATCCGGGGTTCTGTTTTCGAACGTGCCGCCTGCACCGCGTTTAGCGCCAGGTTCAAAAGCACCTGCTTTAGCTTTGCCGCATCCGCGCTGACCGTGATATCGCCGTCATAGAATTTTTCCACGGTGATATCCGCTTTTACACCCTGTAATTTTATCATATAAGCCACCTCTGCCACAAGCGCGGCCGGATCCACGGGCGTTTTTTCCAGCCGCACATCCCCGGCAAAATCCTTCCATGAGTCCAGTATGCCGGTCAGCCTGCGTATCTCGTCTTTTATTATATCCACGTTCTCACGCTCCGCCTCGGTGTTGCCGTCTAAAAGCTGAGCCGCGCCCCACAGAGCGGTCAAGGGGTTTTTGATCTCGTGTGCCATCCGGTGTGCCATCATGCCTATGCGTTTTAAGTTTTCTTCCTCGAGTTCCTTCCGCGCCATCAGGTGCGCTTTTACGTAGAACGCCAGCGACTCGGCCATGTCCCGCAGCAGTTCTATCTCCTCTTCGTTAAAAGAAATATCGGCTGTCTGCCTGCGGCCCGCCAGCACGCCTATGGTCTCCCCGCCGTAACGCAACGGCGCCAGTATGGCTGCTTTGAACCCGTCCAGCATCGCCGCGTCCTCGGCTATTGCCGTCTCATAACGGACCATGATATGAGAGGGTGCCGTCTGCATATCAACCACCCGCGAGAAGCAGGAGTTTTGCGTCTCCCAGCCGAGCACGGCGTATGTACCTTCCCGCCGGTAAACGGCCGCATCCACCTCGAGGTAATCCTTTGTAATGAGCAGTATCCTGTCTATCTTTTCGGTCTCGCTTGTCTGCTCCGCCCTGACATAGTTGAAACTGTTTCTGGCGCCCGCGGAGACATGCACGCCGCCGATGCGCTGTACGAACATGTCTATCCAGCCGTTTAAATATTTGATGTAATATACGACTGCGAACGTCAGTCCTGTCAATATGCCGGCCATGACCGTGAACTCGTCCCTGAAAAGGTATGCGACGGTGATATATACGACGGTCACTATGACCGCTGTAAACGAATAGACGAGAAAGTTTTTCAGCACAAGTTCCATGTCAAACAGCCTGTGTTTGAATATGGTGTAAAAAAGTATCATGGCGTAGATGACATTGGCTATGTTGCCGGGGTATTTGAGTTCGTGCAGTCCGATGCCTCCGGTAAAATCCAACATGCCTCCCGTGAACATGATCCCAAAGGCCGCGGCCACCCAATAGAGTTTTATTCTCTCCTGCTTGAATTGTATCCTGAACATCCTGTAGAAAAATACCCCGAGTGCGATTGAAAGTACCAGGAATTCGTACACGAGTATATAAATCTTGAACGCCATGGATTCGTATATGTCGTACAGCCCCTGATCAAAAAAACTCGCTGCGGTAAAGGCCATGGAAACAGCGGCTATGCTCAGGACAACCTTGAGCCCCGCGCCCATCAGGCTTTTCATTTTTATGTCATACAGGCACATGACCAGGTAATAACCGGCAGGCGGTATGAGCGCCACAAAAAGGAAGTTTATCCTGGCGAACTCCTCGTGGCCATAACCCTGCCACATGGCAACACAGATGTTCCATATGCCCAGCAGCATAGACATGTAAAAAAACGACATGCTGAGCCTGTTCCTCGACCTGGCCAGGGTGACTGTCCCGAGTATAAAATCTATGACTGCCGCGGCTATTATCACGTTATATATCATGGCCCTATTTTAATCTTTGCCGTGTCAAAAGGCAATATGAAATACGCATAAGATAAAATAATCGTAAAAAATAACCTGAGGAGTCAACCGGCCGTAAACAAGCCCGGTCGGTTCCGAGCCGCCTTCCACCGCCTCCATGCGGTATAACAGTGCTGCCGTTTTAAACACTACAAATAGCAAAACCCAAATAAATAAAGGGGTGTCCGTTTCGAACACAAAATCAGAACATACCGGTACGGTACACCCCCCGTAATACAATCTCTTATTTTACCACGCACGCCTTTGCCATCTCCCAAACCGGCTTATCCCTTTCCGTCGACGCCTCTATCCTGTAGATAAATACCCCGCTTGATACCGGTTTTTGCGCCCTGTTTCTGCCGTCCCACAACCACGCGTTATAGCCGGCATTTCCCGGCAGTCCGGTTTCCTCCCTCACCACCTCGCCGGATACCGTGAATATCCTGACATTTACATTTGCATCAACCGAGAGCCAATAAACAATCTGTGTGTCCCTGACGAACGGGTTCGGGAAATTTCCTTTCAGGTCGAGAACCAACGGCGGCGGCGTGGGAGTCCGTGTGGGCGTGACCGTCGGTGTCGCCGTCATTGTAGACGTATCTGTAAAGGTCCATGTCGGAGTCGCTGTCGAGGTTACCGTGTATGTTGGAGTGTCCGTGCTCGTCGGTGTCACAGTAGGAGTTGCGGAGTACGTCGGGGTTACCGTAAAAGTCGGTGTGTCGGTTGGGGTGGATGTGGCTGTGGGAGTATCCGTGGCAGTTGCGGTCAGCGTCCATGTCTTCGTCGGAGTGGGCGTTGTCAGCAGCGGCTGCTGGTTCAGCCCGTAGTACGCGATAATTGTCATTGACTGGCCGGGATACAGGGTATACCCCGGGTCCTTTGGCGCGCTGCCGTTTAACCACCACAGGACCACCGCGCTGTCATTGCTCTCGCCCACCACCCCGGCTGTTGCCGTCATCCATTGTCTGAACGTGTTTACTTTGTGCCAGTCGGCCACTTCCATTATATCGGGATGTGTGGCCGGGTCACCGTAAATATTGTTAAAAACATGGCCGCGTCCTGTCAGGTTGGGATCAAAGCCGGGCAGGGGTACTATGTCATAGTCCCACCAGTTCTGGGGTATTGTCCCATCATCCTTACGCCATACGGTATTGTCCGTAACCACATTAAAACCGTTATCTATTGATATGTTCGTGCCGTCGAAGTTTAGTACCATGGTGTCGAACATCACGCGCAGGGCAACGTTTTGCGGGTAGGAAGCGTTGTTTGTGAGAACGTATTTGAACTGCACCGTGTCCGCGTTCACGCCCGTGCCGGGGTTGTTCACGAACTTTTCGGTTATCTGGAACCCTATATTCTCGGAGACAAACAGTTTGTTCACCGTGACAAAATCCGCACCGGTGGCGGCAGAGATGACCGCAGCGTCAGACGCATCCCGCGGCGTATTGCCTATCCTGACCGTGGTAATGCTGGTATTTGTCGGTTCCTGCGGATTTGCGGTCGTAGAGTATATAAGCCTGCCGTTTGACGGCGTGCACGAACCGCACGTCCCGAGATAAAAACCCATAGTGATGTCATCGAGGCTGAGTTTTATGAATCCGTTCTCTATGTAATGTACCGCCGCGGATGCAGGCAGGGCAACGGCGATAAATAACCCCAGCCAGGCTGCTTTTTTCATCTATTCTCCTGAATTATATCCCTCAGACAAGAATATATCACAAAGACCGGGTAAATGCCACAAACGGTTTTTGCTTTGCGGTTTGCCGTTTTACGGCAAAAACAGGGTGATACTACCCCTAATTAAACTTATCCCGGGAGGGTAAAAGAGATATTTCCTTTGAGTAAGTGAAGTGGCGTGGGGCCTGCCTGACGCAGTTGTTTGACCGGTGTTGGAGGTCGGGATACGGAAAACAAAACAAGAGCTGCGTACGGAACGCACATATATCATCCCCGGCATGAGATATGTCGCAATGAATATTTTATTTTCGGCTCGCCTTGAGGCTTGCAAAACGCCATGCGTTCCGTACGGTTTGTTTTTAGGACAGCTGCCGGACTGAAAAGCAGTTGTTTGGCAGGTGTGGAGTGTCCGCCGCCGTGAAATTTATGGAGCAACAGGAGTCGTCGTATATTTGCCACGCGCCGCCGTGAGTATTGTGGCGGATGTGCCTGTCTCGCAATTGTCCAGGAGCAGGGCCGCATGTCCAAAAACCGGTATAAAAAGAAGCAACGTTGCCAGACATAAAGCCCTCATGCGCGCCTCCTTTTTCCGGTTTGTTATTTTTTATCCCTGCCTCTTGTCCTGGACGTAACAGCGCCCAAAATCACCAGCAGGAGCAGGAAAAAAATCGATGCTCCAAAAACTATGTTGTAGGTCTTTTGCTTTTTTATCTCTTCTTCCAGGTCTATGAGCTTTGCTATCACCGCGTCCACTATCTCGTTTTCCATCTCGGACTTTTCCGCGAGCCGTTTCAGTTCCTCCGCGGTCATCATCTTTGATACAACCGTTTGTTGGACGGCTTGTGGTTGGACTACTTTTGTAACGCCCGGCCCGGCGGTTGCAGTCACCGCGGCCTCTTCGGACTGGACGATAACCATCATTTTTGGCTTATCCCCGCTTTTGTAGGGATAAACATCCGCGAACAACCCCGCAGGTACCAGCACCACCGCCATTAATAAAATGACTGTTTTCATATATCCTCCGTTGTCATAATGACCCGCCCTCTTTGTTGCACTACCGGGCGGAACCGCCATGCTTTTTCCCTGCCATCATGCACGCCAGAAACACCGCCGCAAGCGCGAGCACCACCGAGGCTGAGACCGGCCAGTCCAGCATAAATGAAACCGCTGTCCCCGTACAGGCTCCCGCCGTGCCTATCACAGTTGAATAAATAAAAAACCTTTTCATGTCAAATGTAAGCTGCCACGCTGCCGCAGGCGGAAGTATGATGAGGGAGAACAGCATCAGCCCGCCTATTATATCGAGCGTCACAGCCACGACCGCGCCTGTCAGCATGAGTATTATAATATAGAATAGCCTGTCGTTTATGCCGATAGATGCCGCCACTTCCCTGTTAAAAAGCACCGCTGTTACCTGCCTGTAAAACACCGTGACAAAACCGGCCAGCACCGCCAGCATGGCGGCGCACACATACAGGTCCTGTGCCCCGGCGAGCAGCACGCTGCCCCACAAAAAACGGGAAGCGTCAGCCGAACCCGCGGGCAGATAAGCCATGCCGAGAAAGGCAAGCCCGAGGGAAACGGAAAATATTATGGAGAGCGAAATGTTCGCGTTCAAACCCGACCTTTCCGAGGCCGGACCTGCCAGCGCGGCTGCGGCAAACGCGCCAAAAAAAGCCGACAGTTTGGCCGGCAGGTTGAACACCGCGCCCCATATGCCGCCGGCCATGGCTGCGTGCGCGATTGCCACGCCGACGAACGGTATGTTCAGCAGGAACACGAATACCCCTGTCAGGCCGCAGGCCGCGCCCGATACCGCCATCATGGCCATGGTTGATGCGAACAGATTCTCAGCCATATATTTTCTCCATGAGTTTTTTGTTCCTGTGCAGCATCCCCGGTTTTCCGTCGTAAACTATCCTGCCCTCTTTCAGTGCTATGACCCTGCCGCACGCGGCCGGTATGCGGCTCAACAGGTGGGTTACAAACAGCACGGTGAGGCCGCGGCGTTTGTTGCACATCTCCAGGGTGCCGCACATCTCCGCGTATGAGTACGGGTCCAGCCCGTTTCCGGGTTCATCCAGCAGCAGCACTTCGGGCGAGCGTGAAAGTGCGAGCGCGAGCAGCACTTTTTTCCTCTCGCCGCCGGAGAGTCTGCCGAAAGGTTTGTCACTGATAGTATCAAGTTCCATGCGTTTTGCAGCCCGGTGCGCTACAATCCCCGACAGTGCCGCTGCCTCGCCCGCGAGCATGGGAAAATCCCTGTCCACATTGACATGCTGGGGCAGGTATCCCGCCTTTTTCATTATGGCCTGCCTGTTTTGCATTTTTACACTGACTCCCATCACGCTTGCCTCTCCCGAATCAATCCGGCTAAAAGAAAGCAATGCCTTTAGCAGCGTTGTCTTGCCCGCTCCGTTGGACCCCAGGATTGTGACGAACTCACCGCGTTTTACGCGCAGGTTTATACCACAGAGTGCCTTCCCCACGCTTACTTTGCGGGCTAATACCGCATAATCTGTCATTTGCCGCCGTCCATGGTTTCTTTTATGCGCGATATATTGTAGTCCCATAATGTCAGATACATGGAACCCTCTGTCTGCGTTCCGGGGAAACTTATAAGCACGGCCTTTTTTAGTTTTAACCCGGAGTTGATGGCATCGGCTACCGCGTCATGTGTGCCTGTTAAGTTGCTGATTATAAAAGAGGCCTTTGCCGTACGCGCTTTTGCACGGGCCGCATCTATCATGGCAGGTGTTGTTTTTTCCGATTCGCCGAACACAGCGCAGACATCAAATCCCAGGTATGACGCGAAACCCGCGTGCAGCACGCTGCATACAACCGCGGGTTTTTTTGCCCTGATATCCTGCATCCACCCGACATCCCGGGTGAGCCTCGCGCTTATGAACCTTATCTTTTCCGAGGCCGCTGACGCAAACTCTGCGGACTTTTCCGGGTATATCCCGCCCAGCAGCCGCGCGGTTTCGTTTAAAGCGGAGAAGTAGTTCCGGGGGGCGTTCACATCGGGCGTTTTTATGACTACAACTTTGAGGCCCTTGTTCGCCTCTTTCAATTTTTCCGCGAGCCCTGTCTGGAAAGGCTGACACACGAACACCGACGCGGACAATGCTTTCTGCGCGTCTGACGGTTTCATGTCAAAATGGCCGGGACACGCATCCGGCGGCAGCAGTGAAGAAACCCGCAGCGCTCCGTCCGACACGTCCAAAACGAGTGCCTCTGCCATGGTGGTCCCGCAGAGTACGGCAGTGTTATCTTTTTTCCCGGCACAACCGGTGAGGAAAATTGCAAGCAAAACCATAAAAAATATTTTTTTCATAACACACCTCAAATTCCGCGGCCGTGAAGGCCGCAGCTGCACATACCTATTATACGCAGTCACGGACGCAGACGGGTTTAGATTTACTCTTGTCTCAACGCAGGCTTTTATTCTCGCATTACTCTATATTTTAACCCCAACCCCCGCCCTTACGTTGAAACCGTCCGCCGGGTACCCGTCCCTGACATAGTACTTTTCATTCAGGAGGTTCGTGATATCAACAAAGAACGAAGCCTCTTCCCCGAATATTTTTGCCTTGTACGACAGCCCCATGTCCATTATAAAGCAATCGTCGAGTTTGATAGTTTTGTTGTCGCCGTCGTAACGGTCCTTTTCGTAATTGCCGGTGAGCGAGCATGTGACACCGAAAAGTTTTGCCTTTGCGTATATTCCCGCAGTGGTATAGGCGTTGCCCGCTGTTTTTTCGCGCGGGTCGTTGTAGGAAGCGGACAATCCGGCTTCAAGCCAGTCGTACGGTCTGGTGTCGACAGACGCCTCTATCCCGCGTATCAGTATGAACCCGCTGTTGGAAGCCTCCCGCGCCGGCGCCATGCCCGTTACTTTTATAATATTCTGTCCCTCTGTCTGGTACAGTGAAATTTTATAATCAACCTTTTCAAATATCGTATGGGTTGTCCCCAGCTCGTACTGCCAGAACGACTCAGGCTTTAAGTCCTCATATCCCGCGTAAAGCAGCTGGCCCATGGCCGGGGTTTTGTAACCCTTCGAGGCGTTCAGGTATATGTACTGGCCGTCAAAAAACGATATTTTAAACCCTGCCTGCGGTATGCCTTCCCATCCCCATACCGAGTTGAAAGCGTACCTGTACCCGGCAGATATGCCGAATATTCCCGCTGTCTGGCTGACGATAACATAGGGTGCATATTCGTTCTCCCGTTCTTTTTCTATGAGTTTCAATGAAGTATCCGAAGGGTAATTCTCAAAATAGCCGGAAAAATAGTTCCAGTCAAATCCGGCTTTTGTCGAGTTGCCCGGCAGCAATATCCACTCATTGTCCGCTTTTGCACCGTAGTCCTCATGTTCGTTCAGGCCGCCCTGCTGGAAAGTGTATGCCGATGGCCCTGTCTTTACAGCGCTCAGCAGGAACCTGTTGGAGCCGACGTCCGAATAGACCATATAAGTGGCTTTGTGGTCGCCGCCGTCATACTCTATCCTGAAATCGGCGTTGCGTTCAAAAGAAACAACTCCTTCCGCGTCGCGCGGCCAATAGACACCCTCGGGACCGGGGTTAAACGCGCGCGTATAGCCGTATGTGCCGTTAAACGCCGCATAAAGCGTGTCGTCCATCCTGTACCCGGCATGGCCGTACAGGCTTTCTATATATGAATCCGAATTTGTCCTCTCCCCGCCGGCCGATGAATAGCCCGCGTATATGCTGAAATCAATTTCCTCCTGCTTGAATACCATTCCCGCCGAGTAATCCTGTGTGTAATGCGTACCGAGAGCCGTGTTCAGTCCTATCTCCATGCCGTCATTCTCGATTTTTTTTGTTTTTATACTGATAACGCCCGCCGAGGCCATGTTGCCGTACAGCGTTCCCGCCGGGCCTTTTGTCACCTCTATGCTGTCGATTGCATCGAGCATGACGGAATCAAAAAGCGGATGGCGGTATATGCCCGAATACTGCGGCCTGCCGTCGACGACAAGCAGTATACCGGAGTTAGGCGTCGCTCCCATGCCGCGTATCCGCAGTGTCGACGGTGCGTAAACTCCCATGCCAAAAGAGAGCAGCCCTGATTTGTTCAGCGTTATCCCCGGCAGTCCTTTGAGCACATCCACAGCTTCCATGCCTGCCGCGGCGGTTGTGCCGTCGCCTTTTATCAGCGCGTATGACTGCGAATAGTCGTTAATGCCCGTCTCAACCGCGTGGCCATCGTCCTCTGCCAGCACACTGCCCGGGTCAGTTTGGGGCAGCTGTTCTTCGTCGTTCCCGAAAAACGAGGCTCCGTTATCCGCGTACAACGCCGCGGCGGAAAAGATGAACGCGATAAATAAGGCCGTTGCTTTTTTCATTTTTTGTCTCCGATTGAATGTTTTTAATTCAGCTTGAAAACTATAAAAACCTGCATTGTTATCTTATCATCCTTCATCAGCGCTGTAAACCGCGGATAGGGCGCGGCCCGGCTGATAGTGTCCATGGCCTCACGGTCCAAAACTCCGCTGCCCGAGGAGGAGAACAGCGCTACATTTTCCACGCTGCCGTCCTTTAATATCGTGAACTCGACGCCTGCCGGGCCTTCGAGGCCCTCTTTCCTGGCCTGCGGCGGATAGAAACGTGCCTGCTGTATCGCACGCTTCACGCCGTCGCGGTACAAAAACGACTCGTTTGCCGCCCGCTCTGCCTCAAACGCAGCACTCTCCTGTTTGGCCGTGCCGAACGGCTCCTTTTTTTCCAAAGCCTCTTCTTCCGCGGCGTCAGGTTTGGGGGAAGCCCTCCTGCCGGATATTATCTCCACATCCGGCAGCATGGCATACTTTGCCCGCTCTACCGCGGCCGCGGCCGCGGTCTCTGTCTCCTGCTGTTTCGCGTCAGCGCTCCCAAAACGGGCTGCTCCGTAAATGGCCGCGCCATGTACGGCAGCGGACAGCAGCAGCGCCGCCATTGTGATCATGGCCGATCCTTTTTTTTGTTTCATTTCATTTTTCCCTTATTATTGAATCCTTTGTAGTACAATCCGCCGTTCATTTATTAATTGCCCTACTTTGGGTAAGCCCCCAGGAGTTTCATGATCCCTCCGTGGATTCTGTGCTTGAACATGCTGTTCTTTATGAACATCATCGGACAAAAACCGGTTATCAGGTTGATGCCGTTTTTTTCCGCCTGGTATATAGCCTTTGTGTTCTGCACGCCTTTCATCAGGTGGCTGTGCATCCATACATCCTTAACCCCGGCCTCTGCGCACTCGGTCATGGCCTGCTCGGCCCTGTCAGGCGGCAGCAGCATGATGACCCGTTCAGCCACGGGCGTCACGTCCTTGACGGAAGCAAAACACATCTTTCCTTCTATCTCCTTCGCCGCCGGATTGACCGGTACTATCTCATACCCCGCCCCGGAGAATTCTTTCATCAACATCCTGCTGTACTCCGTCTTTGAACGCGACATGCCTATGACCGCTATACGTTTTACGCTTAAAAAATCCTCAATTGACTTTTTTGTTGTTGCCATTTGTTGCCTCAGTTTCTTGGCCCTGCAGGGCTTTGTTTAGAAGTTCACGGCCCGTATCGCGTCCCATCTGCCGCGCGCGTATAACGGGCCTTTTGTAATCAACGTTATTCTATCATATAACAGTGCTTTTTCAGGCTCTTTTATTTTATTTCCTCCGTCTTTGACCGACTCAAAATAGCCTTCCGGTTCTGTCCTGGCTATGTGGCCCGGCCTCCACCTTTTTTCCGCGGGCAGCCTGGCCGTATACGCGTTGGCCAGAGAGGCGAGGTCTATGATGTACGCGTTTGGCCCGGCGTAAAACCCAACCATGCCTATCGCCAGGTTTTTTGTGACAGTTCGTCCGCCGTTGCCGTATTTTTTCAGCATCAATCCGTCCGCTCCAAAACTCCTGTGCGATATATCGGACGATTTTTCCTTCAGCGCGCGCTTCAGGGTTGTCTCGCCGTAAAAAAACATCCTCTCGTCAGCTATCCCCGTTTCCTGTTCATTCCTGAACTTAGGGTCGGTCGCGTCGCGCAGGGCCCCGTAGTACGGCGACAAAAAGCATAAAAAGAGCGAGGCCAGCGCGGCGGTTTTCCACGCCTTGCCATTTTCCGGGAAACCCGCGGAAGCCAGCATCAGCGCTCCTGTAAACAGGGCCGGAGTCAGGAACCTGCCTGACATGAAATCACCGCCGTTATACACCACATATACGAGGTACAGGATTACACCCGCCGCGGCAGCCCTCATTTTTCCCCTGTTCAGGAAAGACGCCATTATGCCGGCCGTTATTGTTGCAAGGGTAGCCGGGTCCAGCACGAGCGAATTTATGAAATAACTGACGCCCTGTCCCAGGAATGCGAGCCTGGGTATGCCGCCTGACAGTTTGGCGTAAAAGGTGTTTGGCAGGGGAAATCCGTAGTAAATAACGGAAAAAACTTCCCAGACCAAAAACGGAACAAGACCCGCAGCCGCCGCGAAAACGGACTTTACGGATCGGTTCTCCCACATTTCCAGAACCAGCGCCGGGGCAAATATCAGCACCAGGTCCGGCCTGTTCAGGAACCCAAATGAAGTTATAAGCGACATAAAAAATAATTTTTGGGGTCCCTCGTTCCCTTTTATATATATGAGGAAGAACGAAGCGGTCAAAAAGTAAGTAAGCGGATTTTCGAGCCCTGATGTGGAGTAGTCTATAAAGGCCCTGGACGCGGCAAGTACGCACACAAATACGGCAAAACCCGCCCTGCCCGATGACAACC
>JAJFUW010000229.1 GCA_021372235.1 Spirochaetia bacterium | reverse complement strand
GGTGCATTTTGACAGGCAGAGGCTGAACGAGGTTGAAGAGAGGATAACCGCGATAGAGGCACTGCTGAAAAAATACAAAAAAAGTTCTGTCAGGGAACTCAAGGAATACCATGAAGAGTTGAAGCGCGAGAAAAAATCCATAGAACTCAGCGAAGACGCCATAAGGGAGAAGGAAAAAGAACGTGATGTCGCCGTGGAAAAAATGGCGGGTATATGCGCCAGGCTCGGCGATATCAGGCGGTCAAAGGCAAAGCTCCTGGGAAAGGCCGTCGAAGAGGAACTGGCCGATCTCGGCATCAGCAGAGGAGTTTTTACCGTGCGCGTGAGCCGGATAGAAGCGGGGCAGGGCGATACGCTGACGGCGTTGATAGGCGGTGTAAAATGCCGGCTGACGCCGCAGGGAACGGACGAAGCTGAGTTCATGATATCATTGAACCCCGGTGAAGAGGTAAAACCACTCGTTAAGATTGCGTCCGGAGGGGAAGTATCCAGGATAATGCTTGCCATAAAGAATATACTGGCGTCCGCAGACCCGGTGCCTGTCATGGTGTTTGACGAGATAGATACGGGGATATCCGGGAAAACAGCCGGCGTTGTCGGTAAAAAACTGCGGGAAATATCGCGAAAAAAACAGTTGATATGCATAACACATCTGCCGCAGATAGCGGCCTGTGCTGACATTCACTACAGTGTTGAAAAATCGGTTGAAGACGGAAAGACCCGGACCCGCATAGTAAAACTGGGATCCGGAGACAGGATAGGGGAAGTGGCAAAACTTCTTTCAGGCGATACGGTGACAGATGCTTCGCTCCTGGCCGCAGGGGAACTGATAGAGGCGGCAAAAAGAATATGAAATACGTAATCGCGCTGCTGACAATCCTGCTGTCCGCACTCTATATAAATACGGCTCCGCCGACCATTTACATGGGCGACTCGGGGCTGATGGTCTCGGCCGCGTCAACGCTTGGTATCTGCCATCCGCCGGGCTACCCTATATACGTACTCACGGGAAAACTCTTTTCCATGGTGCCTCTTGGCGATGCGGCCTTCAGGCTGAACCTCATGGCAATAGCCCTTTCAACGCTGGCTTTTGTAATGTTCTGCCTGACTGCCATGTGGTTTGTCAGATTTGTTTTCAGCAACACGGATAAAAAAACGGCCTTTTTATCCTCTGTGGCCGCCGGGCTTGTTTATTTTCTGTCGCCGCAGTTCTGGCTTGAAGCAGTCCACGCCAAGGGCGCGGTATACATCATGCTTCAGTTGTGCGTCATTACGGCTTTTTACACACTGTTCAGGTTTATATCGGACAAAAAATTGTCCCATTTTTATCTGACACTGTTCCTGTGCGGTTTTATGCTGCCAATCCATAATTCGGCAACCCTGTACATGCTGTTCATAGCGGCCGCGGCTTTCATGACGGGCCGGGGAATATTGAACAAACGCAGGATAAGTTACGGGCTTTTATTTTTTTCCATCGCGGCTTTTACACCGTACCTGTACCTGTTTATCAGGGTCAGAGCGCAGCCGGTGGTGCTGTGGGGTGATATTGCTACCGTGCGGGAAGTCATGGGCCATATTATGAGGGAAACGTACAATTATAACAGGGGGTTGGTATCATCGCCTGGGGCACTGCTGGCGAGGTTGGGCGCATATGCGGGCCGGTTCGTACAGAACTACCACCTGATGGCCGTTTTATCAGCGACTGCGTTCGTGTTCCTGCTCAAAAGGTCAAAAACCGTATTTTACGCGGCGTTCGGGCTATACCTCACGTACGTCACCGTGCTTATCTACGTCATAAACACCTCCGGCGGATTGAAGATTAACGACATTTCAGCGCCGGCCATGGAACTTTCCAGACACTTCCTGCTGGCGGCGGATATAGTCCCCATGCTTGCCGCCGCGGCCGGTGTTTACGGGCTCATAATGTTCTTATCTTCAAGATACGGACTCAACAGGGTTTTCCTGTCGGCCATGGTGTTTTTGGCGCCGGCGTTTTCGCTGCTCGCGAATTACGAGCCGTCGGACCAGTCGCGTAAATTTATGGGTTACGACCACGCGGTGGATATTTTAACCGAACTCAAACCCGGAGAGATACTGCAGGCGGGAGGCGACTGCCCCGTATTCAATATCCTGTATGTCCGGACAGTACTTAAAAAGTTCCCTGACATAAAAATATATGACATAGGCGGTACGCTGCTTGACCATTCGATATACCGGACCATGAAAAGGAAATGGTACAGGCCCGAAAGAAACGAACTCCTGAAAAAAATGATTATTGACAATCCGGGGATGGTCTACAGGAACGACCTTGAAGAGTTCAGGAACCTGGGCATATATTCGATGCCTTACGGGCTCCTCTACCGCATGGGCCCGGCGCCGGAACCTGTCATTGGATCACATAGGCTCATGGAACTGGTGTCATACAGGGACCTTTTTAACAACCGGTATCTTGACACCATGTACACCAGTATGGTGGCCCTGCGGCTGATAGCAAAAGCGAGGTACGAGTCGCAAAAACCCGGAATGGGGACCGCGATGATGTACTTAAAAGAGGCGGAAAAAATAGGCAGAGGCATACCGGGGCTTTATACAGCCATATCTTCGGTATATTATTACAATCTGCGCGATACAGAGGCGGCTGTCAGGTATCTTGAAAAAGCCATTGAGGCAAACCCTTATGATTTCGACAATCTCGACCTGCTCATAAAAGTTTCAAACGAGATAGACCCTGACAGGGCCCTCTACTGGATGAAATATTTCCATAAAATTACGCCTTCAAAGGCCCAAAAAGAATCGCTTAAGGCGTCCATAAAGGAATTTGAGGAACAGTTGAACGCGGCGGCAGCCGCGCAGGGAGGGCAGAGATGAAATATGCGGCAGCTATTACGGCATTGCTGGCGGCTCTTTTATTTACCGTGACCGCTCCGCCAACCATATATTTCGGCGACTCGGGCGAAATAGTCAGCGCGGCATATACGCTGGGTATTGCGCACCCGCCGGGATACCCGCTTTTCATGCTTCCCGCAAAGATTGCGACCGCACTGCCGCTTGGAGACATTGCTTTCCGCGTAAATTTTCTCTCAATCCTGCTGTCGTTGGCGGCTTTTATACTCATATACATGTGCGGTAAGGAGTTCCTGAAACTTTTGGACGGCAACAGGGAGGACAAAATGGACGTTTCTTTTGCCTCGCTGGCGGTTTCTGCGGTCTACCTGTTCTCGTCCATGTTCTGGTTTGAATCCATACATGCCAAGGGCGGGATATACGTGATGATGCACCTGTCGGCGGCCCTGGCTTTTTACCTCCTGCTGAAAAATATATCAACGGGTTCGATGAAATATTTTTACGCTGCGGTCTATGCCGCCGGCTTTATGGCCCCTGTTCATAACACGATATCGCTTTTAGCCGCGGCTTTCGTCATGATACTGTTCTACACGAACCGTAAAAAGTTAAAACTGCCGGCTATTGCGGGCGCAGCGGCGCTTTTTATGCTCGCTGCAGCCACGCCGTATCTCTACCTGTTCATCAGGACGCCGGCGTCGCCGGCCGTCAATTTCATGTTCCTGAAGGACGCCGGGGATGTGTGGGCGCATATAACAAGGGAGGTCTATGCCGGCCGATCAGGCTTTGATTTTTCCTTTGCCGCGGCCTTTGAGCGGTTAAAGGATTACTTCATCCAGTTTATACTGAAATACAACGTGCTTGCCGCTCTGGTTGTAGCCGGCTATTTCGTCATATACAACCGTTCAAAAAAGTTGTTTTGGGCCATGCTCGGCCTCACAATTGTCAACACGGCGGGGCTTATTTACGCTATAAATACTTCAGCCGGTTTTACGGTCAACTCGCTTTCCGCCATATCCATGTACGCTTCCAAAAACTTCTATTTAAGCGCGGACATGCTTGCCATATTCCCGGCAATGGCCGGTATGACCGCCCTGTTGGATTTCCTGACCCTAAAATACTCCATGGACAAAAAGTTCGTGTCCGGGCTTGTAGCCTGCATTCCCATATTCATGATATTCGTCAACTTTGACATCAACAATCATTCTTCTTCTTTTTTGGCACTGGACCACGCCGAGAATATTTTTAAGACCGTGAAGCCCGGCGAAACAGTGTTTGCCAGGGACGATTGCCCGCTTTTTAACATGCTTTATCTGCGCACGGTGAAAGGCAAGTACCGCGACATAAAAGCGTACGACAGGGGGGTCCAGCTGCTTGACTATGATATTTACACGGGACTCAAGGAAAAGACGTTCGAGGCTGTAAGCAGGATAGAACTCGAGACGGCCCTGAATAACCCGGGCCGGGTGTTTTATACGGGGTTGATGGAGCACAGGGAAGCAGGCCTGCGGACCAAACCCTACGGCATCATATACAAGATGACAACGGAAACCGACAATACGGCGCCAGCCATCAGGCTGCTGCAGCTGTATTCGATAAGGGATTTTTACAGGAACACGAATAACGACCTCTATTACCGCGACGTGACGGCCAGGTATTTTGTGGCCAGGGCACGGCACGCGGCCATGTATGGCGACAGGCCGAGCGCGGACATCATGCTGAAACTGGCGGAAAAAACAGCTCCCGAGAGCCCCGAAATACTTAATTCCATAGCGATGACATATTACTATGACCTTTACGACCTGCAGGCGGCGGTGGATTACGTTAAAAAGATAATCAATATGAATAAATACGATTACGGCGCCATCAGGTCCCTGATAGAATTGTATAAAAAACTGAATCCGGCAAATGCGCTGGACTGGCTGAAATATTACTCCACAAAGATAACGGACGAGACGGAAAAGGCGAACGTCCAGGCTGAGATTGAGGGGTTAAAGGCAACTCTTGGAAAATAAGATGCGCCCGTACGGGGTATTAATGCCGTACCTATCAGCGTTAATCGCAGTTACAGTCTTTGCCATTTACATCCGCTGCATGCCTCCGACAGTCATCTTTGGAATGTTTATTTCGCCCGGCCGGACAATATCCCGCTTTCAGCCGGTTCGTTAGTTTCGAAAATACCGGGTTATTTTGGTCAGTATGCACACAATTATCCGGTGTTCGTACTGCTGGCGCCGGCGGGGATTTACGCTGTTTTCAGGGACAGACACAAAAAGGGACTGACAGTTGTAATACTTGCGATAGTCAACCTTTGCGCGACAGCCGCGCTGACCGGCAACAGCCCGTCACCCATAATCAGGTTTGTAAACAGCGGATTTTTTCTGCTTACCGACCTGCTGTTTTTGTGCGTTTGCGCAATGGGACTGTTGTTCCTGCTAAAGTCAGCGGGGAGAAAATGGCTGCCTGCCTGTGCCGTTATCCCGGCGGTCCTTGCAGATTTCGGCCGCTTTTGTCAACGCGAAAAGTAACGACAGGTCCGGTTACTTCCAGGCATATGATCACGCGCAGAACGTTTTCAAAACAGCAGGCACCAACAGTTACATCTATTGTGCGGCTGATTCCACGGCGTTCAACCTGCTGTACCTGAAGCAGGTAAAGGGGCTTTTCCGGGATGTCACAGCCTATGACAGGAACCTGAATATCCTCGACCTGGCACCATTCAAAAAAATAAGGGTAAATGGGGTTTTTGAAAGACCGGACGAACTGGCAATCGAGAAAAAAATAGCAATGGAAAACCCGGGCAGGGTATATTACATGGACATGGCCGTGTTCCCCGAACTCGCACTGCGGACACAGCCGTGGGGGATACTGCATAAGCTGTTGCCCGAAGGAACAAACCACAGTGCATCCGGAAAGCTGTGCGCCCTGTGGGCAACGAGGGGAATATACTGTAAAAACCGTAACGATATTTACTGCAGGGAAAATGCAGATTTTTACCTGGTAAGGCTCGCGGAGTACGCGGCGCTCTCAGGCGACCGGCAGAGGTTTGAGGCCTGCAAAATGCCGGCATTAAAGGCGGCCGCTGACATCCCGACCACGCAGAAAAATATAGCGTATATATATTTTTATATTTTCCGCGACGGGCAGATGTGCGTGGACCATCTGGAAAAAGCCGCGGCGCTGGAGCCGTATTACGTGCCGGTCATCAGGCTGCTGATAGAACTGTACAGGTCGGGCGGATTCACGGATAAGGCAAAAAAATGGCAGGACCACCTGGACGGCCTGAACATCGGGAACAAAGAGTCCATTTGACGGAACTGACGGAAACAAAATATTAGTCGAAAACCGAGAAAGTACGTATTGCGTAAAAAATATTTTTGTTATATTATTGTCTTCAGAGAGGGAAGAAAAAAACACCAGGGAGAGAGATGTGGCTGATAAGGAAACCCGCTTAAAAAAGTTCAGGGAACTAATGAAAAAACAAAAAGAAGATCCCCGTTTCAATACTGTCGATCCTCCGACGTGTCTGTGCTCGGTTTACGGTCCAAAGGAACTGCTTGATGCGGTTGAAGAAGAGGCGAAAGAGAATATAAAAGAGGACAGGTCATATCCCGATTCATACATAGCGCTTGCCAGGGTCTATGCGACAGAAGGCAGGTTCAGGGATGCGGAAGCCGAACTGAAAAAAGCGATTGCTGTCAACCCGGATTATACGGACGCGAATTTCTGCCTCGGGGATGTTTATTACCAGCTCTGCAGGTTTGAAGAAGCTGAAACCTACCTCAAAATGGCGGTCGACACAAAACCTGACCTGGCGGGCGCGCACATACTGTTAGGAAAGACATTTTATTCTCGGGATATGATGGCACAGGCCGAATCGTCATTCAAAAAAGCGATATCGTTGAGGCCTCTTTACGCGGATGCAAGGCTCGGGCTAGCGGGTGTATATGTCAGCCAGGGACGTTTCGCAGAATCCATGGCAGAACACAAAAAAGCCATGCAGATAAACCCCAGATACGCCGATGCCCATACGGGGCTCGGCTGGCTTTATTACCTGACCGGCGATTTTAAATCGGCCGAAAAGGAATTTCTGAAGGCCGTTACGCTCAAACCAACGGAATCCGAGATATACAACGGGCTCGGATGGATATTTTACAAACAGGACAGGCTGGAAGAAGCGGAAACTGAGTTCATGAAGGTAAAAGAGATACACAAAAATGACATTGATGCTTTTGTCGGCATGGGTTGGGTGTATTACAGGGGCTTCCTGAAAGGCGACGGCAGTATCGAAGCGGCCGAGAAGGAATTCAAATCAGCGATAAAAATAGACCCGAACTACGGCGACGCGCATATCGGCCTGGGATGGATATATTATCACCAGGAAAAACTGGAAGAAGCGGAGAGATCGTTTTCACACGCAATCGAACTTAACCCCGACCACCCTGATGTGCACATTGGCCTCGGATGGGTTTATTACAGGTGGGTCACGTTCAAAAAAGATAGCCTTACTGATGCCGAAAGGGAGTTTAAAAGGGCCATTGAACTGAACCCGAAGGCAGCTGACGCATATATCGGGCTCGGATGGGTAAATTACAGGCGGGACAAACTGGCGGACGCACTTAAAAATTTCAAGAAAGGTATTGCAGTCAACCCGCATAATGCGGATTCCTATATAGGCATGGCCGGAGTTTATGAAAAACAGAAAAAGAAAAAGTATGCCGAGGCCGCTTACAAAAAAGCCAGGAAGATACATCCTGGAGCGGTTTTTTAGTCCTATATCCGAAGATAACGGACGGTAATCAGGCGCAAAGACGCTGGTATCCGCTTTTCTGAACCTAATATTTTATGCCTAAATCCCTCATAATCTTTTCCGCATGGGGTATCATATCGGAGCCGGGCGAAAGTTCGATGAACTTTTTCATGCAGAGTTCCGTGCAATCCCTATCTTTCCTGGATGCGCAGACGACTCCGAGATTGAAATAAGCCTGCCCGAGTTTTGGGTCCAGTTCCAGCGCTTTGCGGTAGCATACTTCGGCCTCGGTGGCCATGCGTTCCTGGAAATACTGGTTGCCCAGCAGGAAATAGGACGAGGCTGCTGTTTTTTTATCGAATGTCTGCAGTTTTTCCAGCAGCTCCATTGCCTGCTCCATCCGGCCTGTGGACAGGTATAATTCGATGAGGTTGCCGTAAAAAAGGCCGGTTACCGGGGCCCTGCTGACCGCCTCCATGTAACTTTTCTCGGCGTTGCCTAAATAGGAAGGGTCCTCAATGCGGCCCAGCATGACGTAAACCCTGCCGAGGTTGCCCCAGTAATAGGAGTTGCCGGGATTGATGGTGACGCCTTTTGTATAGGCGGACGCGGCTTTGTGCAGGAGGCTTTTTTGGGTCCCTATATCCTGAGTCGCCATGGCCATTTTTTCATAAGCAAGGCCGAGATAAACGTGGTATTTGACCTCGCCCGGCGCGAGTTCTACGGATTTTAAATGTTCGGCTATTGCCAGGTCCCAGCGGTTGTGGATGTTGCCGTATATTTTGCCCCTGTTGTAACAGACGTCGGCTTTGTATATATCGAGGGATTTATAGCCCAAAAATGAGAACAGGGCAACGCAAACAAGGATGAGGACTGTTTTTAGAAGAGGCGCCGAATCGTTGTTTTTGCCGTATAAATCAAGGACCAGTTTTTTTTCCCCGCACGTGGAACCATACTGCCGGGAAGCCATCGCGAGGAAGAGGTAAAAAGCCGTGTTAATGGCCGCCACTCCGAAAGAAAAAAGGTTTTGGACAAAGTATGCCGCGACAGCCGCGAACATCGCGAAAGAAATCATTTTGTAATCCGGGTCCTTGATCCTGCCAAACGATTTGAGCCACATCTTTAGATAGGCCCAAAGCATCAGGATGTAAACACCCAGGGTCAGCCCGCCCATGGTGGACCATATGTTCAGCAGCTCGTTGTGGGCGGTCCTTGACGAAACGTTGGCACCGTCTATGACGGCAAAATTGGTGCCTTCATATTTCGGAAAGATGGATTTGAACGTATCAACGCCCGTCCCGAGCAGCGGGTAGTCGCGTATTATCCTGAGGGCAGGTTCCCATATATGCAGCCTGGAGTTTGAAAGGGCTTCCACGGGGTGGGATATCGCGTGCCAGAGTCTGCCCGTGGCGTTTTTGCCCAATGTAAAGCCGGCAATCAGGCTGATAGCGATAACGGCGGCCGCAATCAGCGTTATGGTCTTATGTTTTACCATCTCGGATACGAGTATGGCCGCCGGGTTTTTACCCCGATATTCCGGCAGGCCGGAACGGCTCTTGTACAGCCTGTAAAGCCCGTAAACTGAAAAAAGCGCCATGAGTGTTATGAAACCCAGGAATGGGCCGCGGCTTTGCGTGCCGAACAGCGCCAGATACAGCGCCGCAAACAGGACAAAAAAGAGCGCGGACAGGGTAAAACGTTTTTTTGCAAAGGAATTGACAAAGAACGCGATATTTACCGGCATCATCATGATAAGGAGGGCGCCTAAAAAGTTCGGGTTACCCATGGAGGCAAAGTAACGGCCTTTAATCATGGAGCCTTCGTTCCATTTTATGATGTCATATCCGAAAAACTGGCCAAGCGCGTAGATGGTCGTCACTAAACCGGCGATCAAAAATGCGGCGTTTACGGTGTAGACCCGTTTTGCGGTGCGCAGGAAATTGACCGCTATGAAATAGAGAACTATATAGTTGAGGTTTGTCAGTGAACCGGCGAAGTTCTCATACTCGCCGCGGAAAGAAAGGTGCGGTGCGAAACTTGTAAAGGTCGTAACGATGTTCATGAGCGCCAGGGCTAGCATGGGGAAATCAAGCGGGGTTTTCACGAGTTCGAGTTTTCCGCTGTCAAATATCCTGACAGCCCACAGGGCCAGCATTACACAGGTCAAAACGCGCAGCAGCGTAAGTTTTGGCATCTCAAACTGGTCGTAGGAACCTATGTTGAAATAGAGCGGGATAATAAATATCGTGAAAGTCAGCAGGCAGAACACAAGCGTGTCCGCGAGTCCGGACAAGCCTGAAGCCGCGGCGGGTTTTGTTATTACCTTATCTTTTGCCATTTTTTTCCTCGTTTATA
>JAJFUW010000225.1 GCA_021372235.1 Spirochaetia bacterium | reverse complement strand
CCGCCTGTGGATATTACGACATCGGATTTTAAAGCCTTTAAAAATATTTCCTTCGTATCTTCGAATGTGTCTTTAGCAATGCCTAAGTAATCAGGAAGAATATTACATTTTTTTACCTCCGAGTACAGAGTATAGGCATTGACGTTTCTGATTTGACCAAATCGAATCTCTTCGCCTATATCGGCCAATTCATCGCCTGTAGAAATAATTGAAACGGTCGGCCGTTTATATACCTTTACCGCACTGTAATTCAGCGACGCAAGGATGCCGATATCCGCAGAATTCAGCCTGTCTCCTTTTTGCAGCACAGTGCCTCCTTTTTTGATACTCTCTCCTGCAAATCTGAAATTTTCGTGCTTAGCCGCTTCGCGAAATATTTTTACATAGCCGGCCTTTTCTTCTGTATCTTCAATCTTAACTATTGAATCAGCGCCTTCAGGCACCAGGGCGCCGGTCATTATTCTTATGGCTGTTCCTTTTGAGACTTGTTTGCCGATATTGGCGCCGCCTGCCTGTATTTCCCCTATAATTTGAAGTTTTACAGGATTATTTTTTGATGCCCCATGCGTGTTGTCGGCGATTACTGCATAACCGTCCATCGCGGAATCATCCGCAGGAGGCAGCATTATATCCGATACAATATCCTCGTATAATACACGATTGAATGCTTTCATGATAGAAACGTTTTCACAATTCAGAGGACTGACGGAATTTAAAATAATTTTTTGCGCCTCCCCAATGGATACCGCTGAATTTTCATTCCTCATAATAGATGCCTCATAGTAATTAATTTTGCGGAACTTGACTTAATGATTTAATCATATCATATTTGGATTTGATAAGGGAACACAGAATAACCGGTATATATTTTTTGTATATTGACTGCTTTTACGTGCTGATTTTAAAGGGTATTACAAGCAATTAATGAAATTATGTTGACTTCTGCTGCCTGTTCTCCTATCAATAATAACCGATTTAAAGCATCATATGCACACTTTCAGATGTTACCGGAACATTAATGCATCTTTTAAAAGGGGGTTCCATGAAAGGTATTTTTCCCGGCCTGGAAGAGGCGTTGCGTTTGACCTTGGAAAGTATAAAACATCTCCCCGTTGAGAATGTTGCCGTTGTTGACAGTGTCGACCGTGTAGCTGCCTCGGATCTTTATGCTTTGGTTGATTCCCCTTCCATGGATGTCTCCCGTAAAGACGGATATGCTGTGTTATCCCACGAGATAGCCGGTGCAACTGCTGAAAACCCTGTCAGGCTGAGGGTTTTGGGTTCAATGGCCGCAGGGGATGAAAAGAATATTCAGGTCAAACCGGGTACAGCGGTGAGGGTATTGACAGGGGCCCGTATCCCGACCGGTGCTGATGCCGTGGTGGCCGAAGAATTTGTGAAAAAGGAAGGCTGTGATGTGTTGGCGGAGAGCTTTGCCGAACCCAAGAATATCCTGCCGCGCGGCAGCGATGCGGCATTCCGGAAATGTATCCTCCGGTCAGGCCGGAAAATATCTCCCAACATGGCAGGTCTCCTTGCCGTGGCAGGGCACAGTATGGTCCCTGTTTTTATGAATCCCATTGTAGGGATTATCGGGACCGGCGACGAACTCGTCGAACCGGGTAAACCCTTGACAGAGGGCAAGCTCTATGCAAGCAATATCATAACCCTGGCAGGATGGTGCAATAAATACAAAATGAAGACGCGCATGACTATTGTAAAAGATGATTATGATGCCGTTGTTAACACCTTAAAGATATTTTCCGATGAAACGGACGCCGTGATAACAAGCGGCGGGGCATGGACGGGAGACCGCGACATGGTGGCGCCGGTACTTGAAGAGCTTGGCTGGAAAGAGGTGTTTCACCGGATTCGCATGGGGCCCGGCAAGGCAGTCGGCTTTGGCATGCTGAATAAAAAACCTGTATTCATTCTGCCTGGCGGACCGCCTTCCAACTTGATAGGTTTCCTGCAGATTGCTTTGCCCGGACTCCTTGCCCTTTCCGGTCATACAAACCCGGGCCTGCCCGGGATTAACGCCAGACTTGCTTCCGAACTCGGAGAGGGCGACCCCGACTGGACTGATTTTTTCTTCGGCACTCTTGAATTTGGTGACGGATTACCGGCCTTTTATCCGATGAAAAAACGCAGCCGCTTGAGTTCCATAGCCGAGGCCGCGGCAGTGGCATCAATACCTGAAGGACAGGATTGTCTATCGGAAGGATCGGTAATTTATGTTCAATTGCTGAAGTAGGCGGTCAATGACTGATGACCATTTTAATGATCCTTTCACGCCCGGCACTGCCATTTTATCCGGGTTCATCGTTATGAAAACAGCTTAAACCATTACCTCAAATAATGCATTTATCGACGGCGCACCTATAACGTAAGGTTTATCAATACCTTTCAGCCATCACCGAAAAAAATCAAATCAGTTGCGCTTTTTTGGCTCACCCTCCGATCTTCCCACCTTTATGCAAAAATCTCTTGACAAAAAAAGACATAGTGTCTAAGATATATACATTAAGTATTTATTA
>JAJFUW010000224.1 GCA_021372235.1 Spirochaetia bacterium | reverse complement strand
CCCTCTTCTATAGCCCTTGCGGCGCCAAAGAATCGTTTGGGTTTTTGCAGGGCGTTTGAATCTATACCGCCGGTCAGTACTTTGCCGGATGAAGGGGCCACGGCGTTGTACGCCCTCGCCAGCCTGGTTATCGAGTCCAGCAGTATGACCACGTCTTTTTTATGCTCGACGAGCCTTTTGGCCTTTTCGATTACCATCTCGGCCACCTGTATATGCCTCGTTGGAGGTTCGTCAAAGGTTGAGCTCACAACCTCGCCTTTTACGGTCCTCTCCATATCCGTTACCTCTTCGGGCCTCTCGTCTATGAGCAGTACTATCAGGTATATCTCCGGATGGTTTTCCGTGATGGAATTCGCGATTTTCTGCAGGAGCACTGTTTTTCCGGTTCTGGGCTGGGCAACTATCAATCCCCTCTGGCCCTTGCCAAGCGGTGTCAAAAGGTCCATTATGCGCATGGAAGGGTCGTGTTCCTTGTTTTCGAGGACTATATGTTCCTGGGGATAGAGCGGGGTCAGATTATCAAAGAAAAGTTTGTCCTTGATCTTCTCCGGGTCTTCACCGTTTATTGTCTCGACTTTTAGCAGCGCAAAATATTTTTCGCCTTCTTTTGGCGGCCTTACCTGTCCTGCCACGTTATCGCCCGTACGCAGATCGAATTTCCTTATCTGCGAAGGAGAAACGTATATATCATCCGGCCCCGGCAGGTAATTGTAGTTCTGCGAGCGGAGAAATCCGAAACCGTCAGGCAGGATTTCCAGCGTGCCTTCGCCGAATATAAGCCCGTTCGACTTGGTCTCGGCTTCGAGGATTTTGAAGATCAGTTCCTGTTTCTTCATGGTGGACGTGCCTTCCAGTTTCAGGTTCTTCGCAATCTTTTGCAGTTCTGATAATTTTTTGATCTTCAACTCCGTTAAATTCATTAAACGGATACCTCCTCAAGGTATAAAAATATTTTTCCCGGACATTATGCCACCATCGCGGTGCTATTGATAAAGTGCAGCCTTTAAGTTTAGAGTTTTGGGTTTATATCCGGCTTTAAGGCTGGTTAAACTTTAAACTTAACTGGTACTAATAGGAATTGTAGATGATTTTCAAACAAAATCTTCTAATTTTCCATACTTTCCAAGTGCTAAATAAGTTTGCGTACTGTTGGCACCGCTACAGAGAATCGAACTCTGATTACAGGATTGAGAACCCCGTGTCCTAACCGTTAGACGATAGCGGCACTAAGGCATATAATGAACGATATTCTTTATAACAAAAACATCCATATATGTCAACATAAAAACAAATTTGGCCGCCGGTTTCTATTTGGATAATTTTTCTATTATTTCCTTGTCCTCTTCCTTTAACGCCAAAAATTCAAGTCCGAACTGCGGCGCTCCGTCAATCTCCTTCTGCCATTTTATCTCCGCAAAAGCCGTTATGGGATTGTCCTTGTTCTCTGTCTTGAACTCTATCTTAATGATATCCCCGCTGTTGCCGATGAGTTCGCCTTCGATGCGGAGCCCCCCGGTGCTGATATCCTTTGAAAAGCCCTCTTTTTTGACGGCCTCCATGGTGTTTTCCCTTGGCATGAGTTTATATTTTACGGCATAGGTGGCATAAGCCCTCTTGTGTTTCCTTTTTTCTATATATAGCTCGCCTTCTGTCATATCACACCTCCGGTAAGTCATAATTAAATGTTGTGCATTACGTATCCAATAATAAGTTCTACATGAGGAATAATGTCATTATGAAAAATAATAGCAGGGAAAGCGCAGTAAATCAAGAAAAAGTTAACCTTTTAAGCCTCGAGGAGATTGTACTTTTCAGAGTGGAAAAACGCTTACGGATAGTTTCTGTCCGGGAACGTGAATTTATACCTTTATAATGAAACTATTTTCATCCGCAAGGCTTATATAAAAGTTGCGAATATTTCTTAACGCATTAGAATCCGAAAAACAATATGAACTGCAATCAAAACATATAATACGGTGCCTTTTTACTTTATTATTATCATTTTGCATATTTTTGATTTTGCCCTGCCACTGCTGTTCTCCCCGCTTATCACATAATAATAGGTACCTGCGGCAAGGCCTCTTATCTCGGATGCATCTATATGCCTGTGAGCCGCAACCATTGCGGCAGCATGGCCCGTGCTAATCCTCCTGACAAGACGCATGGAAACCGTATAAATGGAAACAGTGACAACATCGCAGTCCTGCGTGGGCATAAACCCTATATTTATCCCTGTCGACGGTATTGCCGGGTTTGGAAATGCTATTGGGTTCCTTATTTCAAGCACGTCAAGAGCCGCAGCCGCAGTCGGCGTCATGGTAATTGCGGGAGTCAGGGTGCTTGTGGCCGTTGACCCGGTTGTCACGGTAATTGTCAGGGTCGTCGTATTTGCAATTACAGTATTGGTCAAAGTGAACGTTGCAGTATTTACAGTTGTCGGTGTATTTGTAAATGTCAGCGTCGGCGTGGAGGTAGCCGTAGGTATTAACGATGGAGTCTTTGTAGGCGTCGGTGTATACGTAACCACCGTTGTCAGAGTTCCTGTAGCTGTCGCTGTATTTGTATCCGTGACAGTAGCGGTCGGTGTAACGGTCATTGACTGCGTCGGTGTATCTGATGCAGTCTCTGTATCAGTTACCGTAGACGTGGGAGAAACCGTCCACGTATCAGTCGGTGTTCCGGCATAGGGTGTCTCCGTCGGTGAGTCGGTATATGTTCCGGTTACCGTTATAGTTGAAGTGGATGTCACTGTTAAGGTGTCCGTGGCCGTGCCAGTCGGTGTTGAAGTACAGGTTGCTGTTGGTGTATTTGTAGCTGTCCGGGTCATTGTCGAAGTGTTTACCGGAGTCGGCACGGCAGCGCCGGGGCACACGCCGCAGGCCGTTACAACAACATCGTCAATCCAGAGGTCGGATGTTGTCGTGCCTGACGACGCGTAAAACGCGGTCACAAACTGGAATACTTTCGCGTTTTGAAGAACCGTTGTTTTATCCACCTGGGTCCCCCATGTCTCCTGAGTCAATGAGCTAAACGGAATTGTAACGAGAGTCCAGCCCGCCGGGGCCGTAAACGGGGCCTTGTAGTCGCAGTACCCGGTTAAGGAATTATCATCCACATCAGTATATGGAATTCTAAAGTAATATTGTTTTCCGTCGCCTTTGGCCCAAAATCTTACGCCGCCGCAGCCCGATATGTCGGTCACCTGGCCTGTCCCGCCGTAAAGCGGCGGCCCTGCTTTTACATTTAACTGTGAGACCATAGCAATCGACGGATATGTCGGAAGCTCAACCCCGACCGTTCCGTTCATACGTGCGGCGTATAAAGAATTGTACCCGCCGGCTGTCATTGTAAAAATGGAACCAACCGCAGGCACAACACTGGCGCCGGTCCCGCTCGCGATTGTGAACCAATATCCGCCAAATCCGTTTTCATTATTATTATCTTCCATGTCATCCATGACGCAGTCCGAGGTCAACGGTGTGGAAGTTTTTGTTGCCGAAGGCGTGAGCGTAAATGTGGCCGTACATACCGCACAATAAGTGTATGTAGGTGTCGGAGTGCCGCAGATAAAACCTGTTACTACCGCGTTATCACGTGTGAAAATATAGTCCATGACCTCGCCTGCAGGCGCAAACCACATGGAGCCGTCGCCTGCGGCACCAAAATTATTATCAAGGTAATTATATAAATCACTTAAAGCATCATGGGTAGTGCTGTAAAGTGTGTCAGAACCGAGCGTATTACCGGGATAAACATGATGTGTTATTTTTATTATCCAGCTCGGTCTGGGATTTGCCGCAGCAGCCGCCGCTTCGTTTTTGCAGGAAGTCAGGTCAAGTCCATACTCGCCCGTGCGGTTAATTTTAAAAAGGTCTGCTATGGGGACGTCCACATATGTTGATGTAACCCCCGTTCCCCGCTGGCCTGACATGAGGTATGCCGGCGGAAAGCCCGAACATGTGGTGCAGTTTGTGTCCTCAAACGGATATACTATATGAGACGCATTATAACCCGGGAAATGAGCCTGCAGTGCTGTCTGGTTTAACTGGAACTCCGACATAAAATTTGTGCAATTGAGATTGGGATGTGTATTTGAGTGGTTATACATATCCCATCCGTCCGCCCACAATTCTTCCATCTGGGTCCAGCTCATCTGTGGCCCCCATGAAGCCGAAGCAAACGTATTTACCACCGCTATACCGGCTTTCCAGCCTTTCGCGTCCAGAAGGGGTTTACCTTGTGTGTATACATCCAGGTATTCGTCGTCAAAAGTCTGCGAAAAAGCCCAGTGTTTGTCATCCTGAAGAACGGCTTTTACGACCGCACCTGTGCCGCCTGATGTCCAGTTTATTGCCGTAACCACTATTAAATTTCCGTTTGTGGTAAATATCGCTTCGCCTGTTGATGATTTATATGCAGCAACAATTGGCAGACCGTCAGCCGTTACCGATACGGAGTCGCATACGCCCACGTTTACTTTCAGCGTGAGTTTTCTTTTATTTACCAGTGCCGGTACGGCTGAATAATCTATACTGACGCAATATTGCCTGCCTGCAATCCCGGCCGTAGGCGATACTGTAATCGTCTGCGTAAATGTAGGTGAGCCCGCAAAACCGGTGTTGCTCGGTGTCGCCGTAAAAGAAACAATTGACGTAGTTGTAGTTGTCGCAGTCGATGTGCGGGTATTTGTTGTCGTGATATTCGGAGTTACTGTGCTTGTGGCCGTCACTGTTGCTGTATTTGACGGGGCCGGCGTTGACGCGCCGGGGCACACGCCGCACCGGGTTATATATAAATTGTCCACCCAAAGGTCCGCGGTCACCGTGCCTGATGGCGCCGTGAATGCCGAGGAAAACTGCAACTGCTTTGCGTTCTGGAGTACGGTCATGAGCGGCACCGTTGTCCCCCATCCTACTGCCTGCGTGAAAGAGGTGAATGGCACCGTTACCAGCGTCCATCCCGCAGTTGCTGTGAACGTATAATTATAATCATTATAACCTGTCATAGAATTGTCATTCACATCGGTATATGGTATTTTCACATAATACTGTTTGCCGTCGCCTTTCACGTAGAAACTCAGGCCTTCACAACCGGATATGTTTGTCACCTGGCCGGTGCCGCCGTTTGCCGGAGAGCCCGCATTGCCATTGAGTTGTGTTGCCATGACAATCTGCGAATAATCCGCAACCGTGCCGACAGTGCCGTTAAGACGTGCGGCATAAGGCGATGAACCATACCCTCCGGATGCCATGGCAAACGTTGAAGGAATCACGGCTGAACCAACGCCGACCGCAAATGAAAACCAATATCCGTCAAAATTGTTCTGCATATCGCCGTCATCCATGTTATCAGCGAGGCAGTCTGACGTAAGCGGCGTGTTTGTGGGCGTCATATACGGTGTGTTGGTGTGCGTTATCGTAGGCGTTGCCGGCGTTATAGCCCCGCACGCGCCGGACCCTATATAATTCACCGATGCGTATTCCCTTGTCAGCATGTAATGCATGACTTCATCAGATGGTGCGAACCACATGTTGTTCAGTCCGCCGGCGCCGTAGGTATTGTATAAGTACTGTATATGCGCGCCGAACACCGCCTCGTTCGTGTCATAAGTGGTCGCGGGGGCAGTACTTCCCGGAGCCACATCGTGCGTGAACATTATCATCCACCTGGCCCGTGAGTCAGATGCCGCATTGTCCGCAAGAGCGTTGGCAAGCGCCGCCGTTCCCGCGTTTCCCGCGGCCATCATTGAATTTCTGTTCAATAGAAACGGGCTTGTCGGAAGCACGTCGGCATAATTGTTACCGTTGTAATTTTCGGCGGAAACGAAATATCCCGAGTCCCTTATGCACGTCCAGTTCGTGGTGTCGCAGTACGGGTAGACAAAATGCGTACACAGATAACCGGGCCATCTTGATTCTATCGCTGTCTTTACCGGCGCCGTCTCTGTGCTTATGTTCGCGCATGTTACATTGGCGTGGCTGTAATTGTGATCAAAAAAGCTCCAGCCCGCGGCGCGCAATATATCGGCGCTTGCCCAGCTCATCACATATCCGTCGGTTGAGGCCGTCATTTGCTGAGTGTTCAGCCCGACGCCGGCCCTGTAGCCGTATGCCGTAAGCACCGGCAAAGCCACCAGCCTGTCGTTCGGCCTGCCGTCATCAAATGTGAAAGAATATGCCCATTTCATATCGTTATAGAGGGTTGCTTTCGTTACCGCATTTGTCGCCCCGCCCGTGTATCCTGCCCTGTTTATCACTATGTCGTCACCCGCGGCCGTGAACATGCATATCTTCGTTGCCGGATTGTATGACGACGGGACAACGACCCCGTCCACAGTCACAACAGCTGAAGTGCAATCGCCTATATGAACTTTCAGAGTCAATTTTTTCATAAAAGCCATTGCCGGGACTGCCGAACGGTCAATATGCAGACTGACACAGCTGTT
>JAJFUW010000220.1 GCA_021372235.1 Spirochaetia bacterium | reverse complement strand
AGTGCGAAAGTCCTGGCTGCAACTGCCTGTGCTTTGAGGACCTCCTGTGGCCATCCGGGCGATACTTCCGCCGGCAGGACGCCGTAGAGGTACTCCTCAAGCGGCACGCTGTTGACTGCCAGCAGCTCTTCGCCTGTCATGTAAATGATGAAAGAACCGCGGTACTCTTTACCGGCGTACTTTATGCGGGAATCGGACGATACCTCTATTTTTTTCTGCCCGGCAGGCGTTCCGTTTACGGCAATCCCTCCTGTGGCGGCGGAAAATTCCACGCTGCGGGCTGCCTGGAACTCTTTCCATGAGGTTGTTATATAGGAGTCCGATGTTAATTTTATCGGCAATTTTGAACGTTTGATAAGCACCTTCATGATAATCGGGCTGTCAGATTGCTGCTGCACCTGCACTGCCTTCGCGGCTCCATCAGGTTTTTGCCCGTAATTTTCCGTATCTTTTGGTTTTAATTCTTCCTGCCTGATATCCACGTTTTTTTGAGACCCCGCATAGCGTTCGGACATGGAGATACATGAAGAGAACAAAAATGAGGCAATCAGAGCGGCTGCTGTGGCGAATACCGGTTTTAACCCCATCATCTTTTTCCCAACAAAAAAAATATTAAACTGACAAGCACCGAAATAATGATGCATGTTGTAAGCGGGAAATAAAAGAAAAAGTTGTCTTTTTGGATGTGTATATCGCCCGGAAGCCTGCCCGGGAGTATGGATTTGCCGAATATCAGCACAAGCCCGGCCGCGACCAGGACTATACCTGCAGCGATAAGTAATTTACCGGCCTGTTCGTTCATTTCTAACCTGCCATGACCGTGATAATTTTGTCCGGGGTCGTGAACTCCATGCGGAATTTTAACATTACTGTTGTGTGCGGTGAGTTCATGCCTCTTTTCACGGTTATTTTCTTTATCGGTGTCACCATTGAACCTTTCAGTATGACTTTTCCCATTTCTTCACCTGTTTTCTAAAAATTTATAAGCCTGTGGCTATTATTGCCGCCGAAAACTAAAATCGAAGAAAACGAATCCATTATTTTGTTTTCCCAAAACCGATGTATTATATAACGTTTTTAGAGAGATGTAAAGGTATGCATGGAGCGGATTATTATGTATACTTTCTTTTCTAAAGGATAATGCCAAATTACAGATACTCAAGAAAATAGCGGATCAAAGAAGCCCCGGTTAAGCCCGGAGCAACTTTTCGTTATATACAGGGAATGTTCGCTGCCAGACGCTCCGGTTAAACCATTCCGGGCAGGTATGATATGAAGCCCCGGCATCTCCTTGCTCTGCGCAAGAAAATCAGACAGGCTGCCCTGTCGGAACTATCAATTCGGTTAAACCGGGCAAAAGTAAATCAATGGTCGCAATAGAAAGTCTCATGCAAATCGACAAGGAACTTGTTCAAACCAAAGACACATTGGCTGCCGTCAGGCACGAGCTTGGCCTGCTAAAAAAATAAGACGAGCTGTGCCTCAAAGGGCCTTTAAAGGACCGCTATCCTGCCGTTGGGTCAGGCAGATGGTTGCCCCGGCTATCAATGAGGCCTTATTATCCGGATTCACGCAAAAAAAATTTGGATACTAAATCAGAGACGGACAACCTTATTGCCGCCAACAAAATGCGTCCGGAGGCATTCGGGTTGTCCGGACCGTAGGCTGTGAACAGATGACGTATTGAGGTGAATTTAACTGAAAAAACTCCGTTCATCTTAAACTGTTTATCCCGTTATTTAACTACGAATATCTTCCCTGTCCGCACGGACCCGGTTGTGGAGTTCTTTACCGTGTAGAAATAGATACCCGGGGATATTGCCTTGCCGTACCTATTCTTCGCGTTCCACTGCAGTTTTGGCATGACCGCGGTCATGCTCGCCACTATCTCACCCGAGAGCGTGTATATCTGTACCATCGAACCCGGCACCAGGTTGTCTATCTTCAGCGTTCCGTTGAGCGCTTCCTCTGAATTGAACGGGTTCGGGTAGAACACCGGCAATCCCTCGGGGTAAAAATTAGCCGCCGATTCCACCGCAGGATGCCTGTTTGCCGGAGTGTTGTACCACATGTCGTTATAGTCACAGCTTACGCTGTTCATTATCATGCCGGTCTGCGGCAGGCTCGTTATCACTACCTTGAACGTGATTATAAGTTCCTCTCCCGGCTCCAGCACGTAATCAGCCGGCAGTTCCCATATTATCAGGCTGCCGGTCTGCACGGGCGCCTGCGGGTATACACTGCTCAGATATTCCACCTGCGAGGGCAGTGTGTCCCATACCCTGATATTATAAACCGGCCCGGGGTCGTTATTCTCTATCTTTATACGGTACGTCACCTGCGCCCCGGCCGCCGGGTCGTCCCCTGACGAGGTTATTGTTATATCCAGGTTCACAGGCGCTCCCTCCTGCGTATTGGTCGGCGTTGCCGTTGCCGTGAATGTCGGCGTCAGCGTGAACGTATGCGTGTCCGTTAAAGTATCCGTCGCCGTCCTCGTACGGGTCGGCGTGTTCGTATCCGTTGAGGTCATCGTAAACGTCGGCGTCACTGTCAGCGTGAATATTATCTGCGTGGACGTTATCGTCACCGACGCCGTTTCGGTAAACGTATGGGTATGCGTCTCTGTCGCGCTCAACGTGGGCGTGTCAGTTACTGTCATTGTATGCGTCGGTGTGCCGGTCGGCGTGTCCGATGATATCGTGTCCGTTGCGGTCGCGGTGGCCGTTGCCGTGCGCGTTAATGTCGGCGTGGCAGTATCGCCGGCCGTAGAGGTCGAGGTCGGCGTGTCCGACGCCGTAGACGTAAAACTGGATGTAGGTGTCGCCGTGAACGTCGCCGTGGCCGTCCTGCTCGGGCTGGCCGTGGGTGTTGGCGTAAATGTAGGCGTGTCCGTGGGTGTATTCGACGATATCGTGTCCGTTGCCGTCAGGGTATACGTCCGTGTCCCGGTCAGCGTGCAGGTTGGCGTGTAACTTTGTGTCGGTGTGGGGCTCTGCGTCGGGCTGGCAGTACGCGTGTATGTGGACGTTGAGCTTAAAGACGGCGAAGCCGTTGCGCTGTATGTCTGCGTTGCCGTATACGTGCATGTCACGGTCCGCGAAGGCGTCCACGTCAGGGTCCGCGTAAAGGTCGGCGTATTGGCGTTCGTAAACGTATATGTCGGCGTGGCTGTCCGCGTAGGGTTCGGCGAGGCCGTCCTCGTGTATGTGTGTGTCAGCGTCCACGTGAAAGTCGGCGTAGCAGACGGCGTGAAAGTGGCGCTGGGGCTGTTGGTCCTGCTGGGCGTTGCCGTAAATGTCGGCGTAAAAGTACGTGTATACGACGAAGTTGTGGTCATCGTATACGTAGGCGTTCCCGTCCTTGTCATCGTATAAGTGTTCGTCATTGCCGGAGTAAAAGTGCGCGTAGGGGTGAATGTCTTTGATGGACACCATAACGTAAAACTCATGGCACTGGTGGATGTCCCGGCCGTCCACGTTATTGTGGAGGAGTTTGTTGCGGTCGTGCACCATGCCGAAGGCGAGCCTTCCCACTCCGTGGAGAACCAGCACGGGTTTAGATAGTATTCAAAAGTTTTGCAGGTATTTGCCTGCATACCGAGCGGAAAATAAAGAGTAAACCCCGAACCGTTCTGTGTGAGCTGGCCGTTGTTCAGGTCGTTAAAATAGTAGGGTCCGCCCCAACTCCAGGTACATTCCGCAGGCGATATCCATGTATCGGTAACAAGCAGCGGGCTTGAGGTATATCCCCCGCCGGTGTTGCATATCTGCAGTGTAAAAGTTACAGGTTCGCTGGGTATTTGTGTGGTTATATTGGATGACTTTGTAATTATAATTGTAGGCGACGGAACCGGCGTTACCGGGTTTAAAGTAAAAGTTTTCCTCATATACAGCATATTGGGGCCCGTCGGGTCCCACTCGTTTGCGCCCGAGGTGCCGCAGTTGTCGTATGACTGCGGCTGAACAATCTGCCCGTCAGCTGGGTCGTACAGCGATTTTGCCCAGGTGGTGCAGGCCACAGGAATTGCGTTACTCCAGGAAGTATCCACATATGCCGTAGTATACCAGTCCGCTGCAGGCGGTATATTGTAAGCGTCCGTGTATGACAGTTTTATACCGCCGTCGTTGCTCGAGATATACGAATGCATTCCTCCCGAACATGTAATATCGAGTGCGAAAGCCCCCCATATCTGTCCGCCGGCAGTATCAGTGACAGCAACCGCTATTACATTTGTACCCGTTGAGTTTATCAAGGCCGAACTTATTGACTGGCAAACAGGGCTGCCTGTGGAATCCCAGTTCACATAATTGAACCCGCCAACGTACATGCCGTTGATCCAAACTGAACTGTTGTCGTCGCCATTAATACAAAGCGTTGCCGCAATAGGCGTGCATGTAGCGGCATGCGCAACAATGGCCATCATAATGAAACAGGCCGTCAGCAACAACAATTTTAGATTTTTCATAGTTTTGTGCTCTTGATCTCCTAAGCATAATATACTGCAGCGTACAATACTTACCCCAAGTGTATCGTTGCACTTAAAACGCATATTAATATGTAATTAAGACAAAGTCAATTGTAAAAAGTTCTTGTGAAATAGTTCAAAAATATGGCGGTTATGCAGTATTAATCATCTTAAACTGTTTATCCCGTTATTTAACTACGAATATCTTCCCTGTCCGCACGGACCCGGTTGTGGAGTTCTTTACCGTGTAGAAATAGATACCCG
>JAJFUW010000219.1 GCA_021372235.1 Spirochaetia bacterium | reverse complement strand
GAATAAATATCCACTTTCAGGCTGTTCTTCAGTACATCCCGGAATCCCCTCCACAGTTCCCTTATCTTTTTATTGCCGGTATATTCCGGTATTTCGTTTAAAAACCTGTTTTCAAAACCCTTTTTCATCTTTAATTTATTGTAAAATTCATACGAGGCGTAGGAATTGACGTTCGTGTGAAATATTGCATCCCCCTCCTGCCAGCCGGAGGAGATTGATTCAAACTGCGGCCGGTAAGCTGTCTTTTGCCACTGCGGTTCAAAATAATAGTTTTTTAGTGAGACCGCATAAAAAACCGTAATGACAGTTACAAACAGCGCGAGTCCCTGTCTGGAGAGGTGGGAGGCTCCTATTGCTATTATTATAACAGCCAGCGCTCCGGCCACTATCAGCGTTCTGTCGGAATATACCGGTTTTTTTATCATGGATTCTATCCATGGTATGGCCACCATCAAAAGTGCCGTCCATGAAAGGATATCCGTTATCTTTTTTTCTTTCATGACGCGCACGGTGGACATACCTATCAGGAAAAACAAACACGCGGCTACCAGCCCCGTTATGGTGAAAACATCCAGGCCTATTGTCAGCCCAAAAATATAGTTTTTCAGCGAAAGGAAAGGAGCCGTAAATATTGCGCCTCTGTGCGAATAGCCGCTGCCCGCCATACCCTTCAGGAAAAAAACCGACAACGGCAGCCACGCTATGAAAATATAGAGCATTGATGTTATCCATAACGGTATCCTGAGCTCCCTGCGGAGCCTGAAAAACAGTATGATGTTCAGTATCAAAAGCAGCAGAACAGTATAGTTGTGGACGTACAGCCCTATGATGGACCATAAAGTAAAAGGCCCCATGACAAAATTGTTATATTTAATTGAGAGCATAAAATAGTAGAGTATCATGAGGGATGTCATGAGGAATAGCGAGTACATGCGCGCTTCCTGCGAGTAATATATCTCGTACGGGTTCAGCGCGAACATGAATGTTGCCAGCAGGGAGACCTTTTCGGAATAGAATGTCCTGGTCATTTTTTGTATTATGAAAATATTTGCTATCCCGAAAACGGCCGGCAGCAGCCTCATGCTCCACTCAGAGACCCCAAAGACAGCCGCCATAATATGTTCCAGCATAAAAAAAAGCGGCGGGTGCGGATTATTGGCCAGCGAATCAAAAAAGACGTGGAGCAGGTTTGGCCCCGCGGCAAACCCCGCGGTGATGAACTCGTCTATCCACATCGACTGGTGTCCCAGCCTGAAAAGCCTTAAAAAAACCCCTGTCAGCACTATTATTGTGAGCAGGACTTCCGATTTATTGTTTATTCCCGGCAGCTGCAACTTTTTCATATATTTTCAGCGTCTCCTGTGCGGTTTGTTTCCACGAGAATTTTCCTGCCTGTATGAAACCCTTTTCCTTCAGCGACTGCCTTTTTGCCTCGCTCTTTTCTACCTCTATCATGCCATGAACCATGTCCTCCACAGAGAACGGATCTATAAACTGCGCCGCGTCCCCCGATATTTCCGACAGTGAAGTGTTGTTCGACGTTACCACCGGCAGGCCGCAGGCAAAAGCCTCAAGCACCTGCAGGCCGAACCCTTCCCACATGGACGGGAACAGGAAGAAAAAAGCGGCGTTGTAGAGCTGGACCATCTCTTCCTCGCCCACGTATTCGGTTATTATAACGTATTTTTCCAGGTTTAGTTCCTTTATTTTGTCCATGACATGCGTGGTGTCCAGTTCCTTTTTGCCTATTGAAGTGATGACCAGCCTGTATTTGAACTCCGTCATGTTGTTGAATATGTTAAAGGCCTCGATGGCCCGTATGACGTTTTTGCGCGTGTCGGACGCTGCGGAGAGCAGTATGAAAGGTTTTGTTATCGCATATTTTTCCCTGAGTTCCTGCAGTTTTTTCTCGTTATTTATAACCCTGTATTTTTTACCGGCAGCCTCGTATATGACCGATATCTTTTCCGGCTTTATGCCGACGTGCTTGACTATGTCGCTTTTTGAGTATTCGGAAACCGTTATCACGTGGTCCGCTATTTTCCCCGATAGCGGTATGGAAAACTTGTTATAAGCATCCACGGCCGCCTGCTTTAACGTGGGTTTGGCTATCGCAGTTTTTAACGGCCTTACGAACATTGTGTCATGAATCGTCACCACTTTTTTGCCGTTATAGGAACGTTTAATATATGGCAGAGTATTGTCCGTCCCGTGCAGGACGTCGACTCTGTCATTTTTTGCTGCGTCAGGCAGGAGCCACTGTTCGTAAAAAAGCGCGTTTGCGGCGGGAAGCCTGCGGAACATACAGTTTTTTGCCTCAATATAATCATTCAGAGTGGAGCGGGAATCGAGGTAAATGAAATATTTATTCTCCCTGTCTATTTCGATGAGGTTTTTCACGAGGTTCTCTATGTAGCGGCCCACGCCGCGCTTGAAAATGATACGGCCGTCAATTCCTATGCGCATCAAAACTCCAAATTTTTATTTCTGTTCAACAAACCGCAAAACCACGGCGGTTTTATAACACCTCTAATCAACAAACCGACCTTGTAGCCGCGACCCCTGCGGTCGCGTTGCGGTCCCCTAACTTCCGCGACCATGAAGGTCGCGGCTACAACGACGGTTTTACAACACCTCTGTTCAACAAGCCGCAAACCCCCAACGGTTCTACCGATTGTGCCCGTTACTTGTCTCCCCTGCGCCCTACCGCCATGAACCCGCTGCCTTTGTCCGGAAAGAACAGCCTCATGACCGCGTCGTAAATATTCATGAGCGCGTAAATTACCGGTTCAGGGAGCGAACCCAAAAAATTTTCCATTTTACGCGGAAACTTCATGTAATTATAGGAAACCGTTTTTTCCACCTTGAAACCTGACTTCAAAAGCATATTTTTTATCTCCGCCGGGTTGAAATTATACAGGTGGTCCCTGTGAGAAACTTCTATCTGTTTCGCCCACTTTTTGAACATCAGTTTATAAAACGCGTCCTTATTTGTAAGGGTAATAATGATTATACCGCCGGGTTTGAGGGCTTTATAGGCGTTGTTTATGACGCCCTGCGGGTCATAGGTATGGTCCAGGACCTCTTTTAAAAGGCACGCATCGTAACAGCAATAGTCCGATAATTCCTCTCCTTTGCCCCGTTTTAATTCAAATGACTCCTCTATAATATCGTTCGGCAGCATTTTTTCGGATGGTTCTATGCCCGTGTATTTTTTTACCATGTCCTCGCATAGCCTGTAGAACTCGCCACGGCCCGAACCGATATCGAGCATGGACAAAAACTCGTTCTTTGAAGCGACTTCGCGGGCCAGCACGGACAGGACGTACTTTTCTATCCTGCGCCACTTACGCTTCATAAGGGCGGTGGCTTCCTTTGACAGGAAGTCCGTGTCATCCCACTGCGTCTGTGTCTCTTCCCACTGTTTTATCTTTTTTTCGTCCAAAGACAGCCTCTTTTTATTCAGTAATCGTTTTACAAACCATATCCGGCTATTATTTTAACAAAAAAAACGAAATTTGTACTGTTCTTTCCCTGTTGTTCACGCTTTAGAACCGCACTCGGCCCAAACTTCCGCGACCATGAAGGTCGCGGCTACAACAACGGTTTTACAACACCTCTGTTCAACAAACCGCACTCCCCAACGATTTTACAACACTTTTGTTCAACAAGCCGCAAAACCACGGCGGTTTTATAACACCTCTAATCAACAAACCGACCTTGTAGCCGCGACCCCTGCGGTCGCGTTGCGGTCCCCTAACTTCCGCGACCATGAAGGTCGCGGCTACAACGACGGTTTTACAACACTTCTGCTTAACAAGCCGCAAAACCCCCCCCGGACAGCGCGGGAGACGCTGTCCCTACAATATAGAACCTTTTTACAATAACCAAAAACAAAACCGTATTTCCTTTTGCGGCCCGAAACATGGAACCTGAAACAATCAGTCTTTTGGTTTAAAACTTATCAGCCTTTGTTTCTGCTTCCCTTCCAGTATCTGCAGAGCCGTGCGCGCCACAAAATCCACCGGCACCTCCAGGCATTCCTTATAAATATCCTTACGGTTGCATACTGCCAGGCCGCACGGGCTGCATTTGACATGCCTGTCTATGATATATGACCTGTCTCCGTATGCACCCCACTCCTGGTAACGGGCCGAACCTGAAAATATGGTCAGTGATTTAACACCAAAAGCCGACGCTATGTGCACCGCGGCCGAGTCATTGCCTATGACAAGCGCCGCATGTTTTATAAGTGCCTTTGTCTCGCGGACATTCAGCATGCCTGCCAGGTTTACAACATGCCTGCCCCTTAAGGTATCTATACCCTTATCGTTCTTCGCACCTGTTATTATGACTTTTATCCCCCTGGAGAGGTACATGGCCAGATCGTCGTACTTTTTTATGTCCCAGTCCTTTGAGGAGTGGCCCGATACAGGATGCAGGACTATATATTTACCAATATTGCCTTTTTTCAGGAGTGCGCTGACGTTGTCTTCGGACATTTGGTCCGTCTTTAAAAACGGTTTTGGCGGATATTTTTCCCCTGTTATTTTTTCCAGCAGGAGCATGTTCTTGCGTGTCACATGCGCCGACATCGGCGGATGTGGCGCTATATTGTTTATGCCATATCCCATGCTGCCGGTATTGTAACCGTATTTTTGCGGTGCATTACACAGCGACATGATGAGGCTCGTCAGCCGATCCTGCCAGCGCATTCCTATGACCATGTCGTAACGGCCCCTGTTTATTTCCACGAGGAGTTTCAGCGCGGAAAACCATCTTGTGATGAAAGATTTTTTTTCGTATTTAAGCCAGAGCGCATCGAACACCCTGACCTCGTCAAAACAGTTCAGGCCGTCGAGCACCTGGCTGCCGGCAGGGCTTAAAAAGGCTGTTATGCGCGCGTCTTTATATTTTTTACGCAGCCCTAAAAAAAACGGGGACGCAAGTACCGCGTCCCCGATTCCGTCCGTTTTTATAACCGCTATCCTCATTACCTCTAACCCCCCGGCCCTGTCAATTAACAATTAATAATCAAAACGCATTTTTTTTCATTATTCATTATTAATTGTTTTAGAAACATCAGTCCATAAACCCTTTTAAATTTTTAGCGCGTGCGGGGTGGCGGAGTTTACGCAGCGCCTTTGCCTCTATCTGCCTCACACGCTCGCGGGTGACCTTGAATATCTTGCCAACCTCTTCGAGGGTGTGCGGCACGCCGTCGCCTATGCCAAAACGCAGGCGCAGAACCTCCGCTTCCCTGTCCTTTAACGTGTGCAGGACCTTTTCTATCTGTTCCTTTAAAAGCACGTTGACGGCAGCGGATGCCGGTGATACCGCGTCCTTGTCCTCTATAAAATCTCCCAGGTGCGAATCTTTTTCCTCGCCGATAGGCGTTTCCAGCGATATGGGGTGCTGGGATATTTTCAGGACGGAACGGACCTTATCCGCGGACATGGCCATTTTTTTAGCCATCTCCTCTGGTTTGGGCTCGCGGCCGTACTGCTGGACGAACTGGCGGGCCACTTTATTCAATTTGTTGATGGTTTCTATCATGTGGACTGGTATCCTGATGGTCCTCGCCTGGTCCGCTATGGCGCGCGTGATTGCCTGCCTGATCCACCATGTCGCGTAGGTCGAGAACTTGTAACCGCGCTTGTATTCAAACCTCTCCACCGCCCTCATAAGGCCGATGTTGCCCTCCTGTATCAGGTCCAAAAACGAGAGCCCTTTGTTGATATATTTTTTCGCTATTGATACGACGAGGCGCAGGTTAGCCACCACAAGTTCCTTGCGCGTCTTGCGCGCCTCGAACATATTCTTCCTGATGGTGTACGCCAGCCCTTTTAAGTCCTCGTATTTCATCCCTATCTCGGACTCTTCCTTGTGGATTAGGTCCATTATCTCGTCCATCTTTTTTATAAGTTCCTTGTACTCCCTGTCGCTTATCCTGCGTTTTTTGAGCGCGGCTTTCAGTTCCTTGCGGTTCTTCTGCAGGTTCCTGATGTCCTTGACCTTTCTGTTGAAGCGCTTCTCTATCTCAATAAGTTCCTTTTCATCCTTGGTTACCTTGCCAACCATGTTTATTATCTTTTTTGCCACCAGGTTTATCTGGTCGTTGTTCAGTTTCAACATGTGCAGATAGTCGCGTTTTTTCTTTTTATATTTTTCTATCAGGCGCAGCAGTTTTTCCCTCTGCCCCGGCTTCAGGTTCTTTTTCTCGATACGGGCCCTGTACTTGTCCACCTCTTTCTGCGCCTTTTCGGCGTTGCGGATGTATTTATCAAAACGCTCCTTGAGCCTCTCCTCCACTGACGGCGGTATGTCGCCTTCAAGCTTTGTTTTTATGATGTCAATCAGGCGTACATTGCCGTTTTTCAGGTCCTCGTTCAGTTTTTCCAGTTCGTCAAACCCGAGTTTGGTGTCAAATATCGCGTTTTTCATGTTTATTTCCGCAGTCTCGATTTTTTTTGCTATGCGGACCTCATCCTCGCGGTGCTCCAGCAGGGGAACCTTGCCCATCTCGTGCAGGTACATTTGCACGGGGTCGGAGGAGAAACCCTCGGCATCGAGAAAATCCACCTCTTCCGCCTTCTCGGTCTGCTTGCCGGAAAGAATCTTGTCTATCTTTCCCTCTTCCCTGATCTCTATGTCCATTTCATCCATAATGTTGAGCATATCATCGATATCCTCTACGGATGTAAAATCATGCGGCAGGGAATCGTTCAGTTCTTCGTAGGTCAGAAAGCCCTTTTCTTTGCCTTTTTTTATAAGTTCCTGTACCTCGGGTAATTCTTTCAGGTTCTTGCTCAAATCAATCACCGCCTGTCTTTAATTTTATCTGCATTTCCGTCTTTTCCTTGAGCAGTATGTTCAATTTTTCGGTATCGCCCGCCGCTTCGGCCTCGCTTATCGACGAGTTCAAAAGTTCAATTGAATAAGCCGACTTTTCTTTCTGTATTCTGGAAAAACAATCGCCTATAATCTGCATTTTGTTGGAGAGCCCTGATTTCTTTGACTCCGTACCCGCGCCGGCTTCTCTGCTCTGAACGGAATTTTCCGCGAGTATTCCGGAAATAATGCCGCTTATCTCCTCGTTTTCCATATAATCCATTTCGATTTTTTTCAGTATGTCTTTCTCTCCGGCTTTAAAATATCCGTTAATCTTATCCATAATCGACGCAAACGCGGGGTTGCGGAAATCCCCATACTTTAGCCCGAGATTTTCCATGCGTTCTGCTATGTGCTTTAACAGGACGTTCCGGTCATCCGTGCCCAGGCAATTGAGTGCTATTGAAAGTATCATCTTTTCCGCCAGCCCTATGCCTTTTTCTTTCAGGGCCGCGGCGTTGTACAGTTCTTCTCCCTGAACAACCGCATCGGACTCCGGGGCTTTGCCGCCGAAATATCTTGCAGTCAGCTCCCTGCTCAGGTACAGCCTGTCCGCTATCTTTTTGGAAGCCTCCGAACGCACAACCGGGCTTTCTATCTTGTTAACGACCCGGGACAACTCTTCCAAAACCTTTTCCTTATAATATGGGTTTGTCATGTCACCCTGTTTTTTAAGCAGGCTGATCCTGTAATCTATGTAAGATTCGGGATTTTCTATTTTTTTACGCAACTCTTCCACGCCAAATTTTACTATGAATTCGTCAGGGTCCTTTACACCGTCAAAAGATACAACGTAAGTATCAAGGCCTTCGGCAAACAGGTTGTCCCCGGCCCGTGCCGCACCCTGCCTGCCTGCATCGTCCATGTCATACATGACAACCACCTTCTCGCAATAACGCTTCAGCATTTTAGCCTGGTCCGCAGTTAAAGCGGTACCGAGGCTGGCCACAACGTTTTTTATCCCGGCCGCGTATACGGTCACGCAATCCATGTAGCCTTCCACTATCACTATCGTGCCGCCCGCATGACGGCGCGCGTTGTTTAGGTTGTACAGGTTCCTGCCCTTGACATATATCGCGGTCTCGCGTGAGTTGATGTATTTCGGCGAATCAGGCCGATCCGGCGGCATCATCCTGCCGCCGAACGCTATGACCTCGTTATAGATGTTATATATCGGGAACATGAGCCTGTCGCGGAAAGTGTCGTGTATACCGGACGCGCCTTCCCTCCTGCCGCCGAGCGAAGATTTTAATATGAATTCTTCGGCGATATTTTTTGACTTCAAATGGCTGCACAGCCCGTCCCACGAATCAGGGGCATAACCTATCTTGAAATCCTCCAGCGTCACGGGATCGAGCCCGCGGGACGCCGCATAGGCTTTTGCCTTTTCGCTCGAGGCAAACTGTTCCCTGAAAAACCTGACTGCCTCGTCGTTGGCCGCCAGCAATTTGTCCTTTTCAGAACGGTCCCGGGGCGCGCCGCGTTCCTCTTCTACTGTGATACCAGCGCGCCTGGCCAGCATTTTAACCGACTCGACAAAGGTTATGTTCTCGAGTTTCTGTATAAACGTAAATACGTTCCCGCCGGCTCCGCAGCCGAAACAATGGTAAATCTGTTTTTCGGGGCTGACAATGAACGACGCCGTTTTTTCCTGATGGAAAGGACAGCACGCCTTGAAATTTGAACCGGATTTCCTGAGCTGCAGGTAACCCTGTGCCACTTCCACTATGTCGTTGGCGTTCCTTACCTCGTCTATCTTGTCCGGTGATATCAATTATTCACTTCCATACACTTGATAAATGGTCCGGGGGCCATGGTTTAAGGGCCCAAACAGCCCTTCATGCGCCTTGAACTCAAATTTTTTGTACTGTTAAGGTTCAACTTTTGGTGTGGCGTTTTGCATCGCATTCCTCAAACAGCGTTCGTCCTCGTCCGAGTATTTCGGTGGCCCGTTCATATGCGTCCTGCTTTTATTTGACATGACAGCATTTTTTCCCGGGTACAACTCCCATGCTTTCTGAACAAACCGGGCCTCATTTACGGTCCTTCCCCTGCCCGTTATAACGGTTGCTCTCCTGGCCGCCGGTATAAGCGCCGGGCTTATGCCGGAAGTGACCGCAATAACGCAACATTTTTACAGGATTCCTCGTTTTTATGTCCGCGGCCTGTTTCACTTTCCGGGCCAAAAATGTCTCCTCGCCGCGGAATTTTTACGTGTAATGCGTGGCCGAAAGGACCGGCACGGTTTTAATCCCGAACCCGGCCCCTGTTTCTATTATTATCTCTTTTGCCGGCTTTGAATCGGCATAGGTATATATCTTCATTTTTTCTTTTTTGTCTTTGGCCGCATCCTGGAAAACCGGATAAACCCTGAGGTCTCAAATATCTCAAATATCCCGGTCTCTTCCATGACAGAGTCCATAAGTATGTTCATACCGAGCACATCGGATGACATGTGCCCCGCGATAACGGCGTTCAACTGCGCCTCTTCTATCGCCTTTTTATGTTCGGCGGAAAAATGCATCCCCACTATGGTGTCCACTCCCTTATCCGAAAGTTTCTTGTATATCTCGGCAGGGCCTTCCGTTCCCCCTGTCATGTCCACAAAAACACGGTTTACTTTCCTTGACCCATCCCCCACCAGTATCACGGGAGGGACGCCGCGCATGGCATACTCGGAGTATTCAGGTTCATCATAGAGTATGTCCATGATATCAGAAACCTTTTTAGGCTTCTCTGTGTCAAATTTTTCCTGCAGGTAAGTGGTGACGCAGTTGTCAGCCGCCGTATGGGTGGACAGCATGGAAATATCGAGTAGTTTTGCCGCGTCCTGGGCCCTGAAATGGTTCGCAGCCGCAACTTTTTCCCCGACGTCGCGCATGCGTTTGCCCACAAGAGTCTCAGCTGCGGATATTGTGACCCCGAAACTGTTGAATATCCCGGACTGTATCTCCATGACATGGTAAAAGTTGGCGTATGATTTTCCTACCGGATGGTGTGTCCATACCAGGTTTATGTTCTTCCCTTTTTTCCGCAGATTGTCAGCAAGAAGCAGTTCTCCAACCTCCATGTCAATGCCCACTATCGCGCCTTTTACGTTTTCGCCCGAATCATAGTTCAGCCTGGTATCCGCGTAAGCATTCACGAGAGTTTCTCTGTCAAAATATTTTTTCTCATTTCCGGTGAGCAACTCGTAATTTTTGCGGCGCGTTTTCAGGCTGTCCTGCACCCCGTCAAACCCTCTGGGATCCATATGCATACCCGCCATATAAGCGGCCTTGTAAATATCAATGGCTTTCATAAAACCTCCGGTTAATAAAATTTAACTCCTGCTCACAAAACCGCTGCCTTTTATCCAGAATCTCCATTTCTTGTCGAGTCCCTGTTTTATCCCAATCCTGTGCCCGCAGCTTATGGTAAACTTTTCGTTCTTATACGGCAGGGCGATGTAAAGCCTGTCACTGTCTATGAGTCCGTGAGTGTTGAGATTTTTGTCGATATCGAGCGCGGCGCACAGTTTGCCGGGGCCGTTTGTCAAATTTTGCGGGTCACGCGTGCCGCGCAGTTTCATCATCGCCGCTATTCCACCGACAGGCTCCAGCGCGCGTATCAGCACGGCCCCCGCCTCACCCTCTTTTTCAGTCACTATGTTGAACATATTGTGGTTACCATAGCAGAAATAAATGTATGCATGTCCGGCCGGACCGAACATGACCGCGTTACGGGGCGTTTTTTTATGAAAAGCGTGGCTTCCCGGGTCATCCCTGCCGCGGTAGGCTTCGGTCTCAACTATCCTGCCGATGAGCAGCCTGCCGTCCAGTTTCCTTACCAGGTACGTTCCCAGCAGTTTCTTTGCCAGGGTTAGCGTGGCTGTGTCAAAAAATCCGGGCCCTGCCCGCCTCAGTTTCAGGTTGATATTACAACCCCCCGGACAATATCTCTTTTACTATGGCGTTGACCCTGTTGCCGTCTGCTTTTCCTTTTACTTTTGGCATGACCAAGGCCATGAGCTTTCCCGTTTCTTTAATTGAGGAGGCGCCGCTCGAGGCGGCCGCCTCCCCGACTATTTTCCTGATTTCGTCATCCGAGAGCTGCTGCGGCAGGTAACTTTTCAGTATTGCAAGTTCTTTCTCCTCTTTTTCGAGGAGGTCGTTCCTGCCGGCATTTTTGAAAGCCTCGATGGAATCCGCGTGAGCTTTTGACAGGGAGAAAATGACCGATATTATCTCCTCGTCAGAGAGTGTCAGTCCCTTTTTTATCTCCGCGTTCATAACGGCTGTTTTGACCTGCCTTATGCAGTTCAAACGCGTTTCATCCTTTGCCTTCATTGCCTCTTTGAGGTCACTGCCCAGCTTTTCGGATAGACTCATCTTTAGAACCTTCTCTTTGATTTTTTGCGTTTCTTTGCGGCTGCCCACATCTTCTGTTTGCGGCGGACGGACGGGGGCTCATAGAACTCCCTTTTTTTCATCTCCTGAAGTATGCCTGCGTCCTGAACTTTCTTTTTGAAACGTTTCATGGCATCATCCAATGATTCGTTTTCCTTGATAGTTACTTCTGCCATCTAAAATCTCACCCGTCTCTCCAGTAAGGTTGCTTTTTTATTTTTACATAAATAAAAAAGCCGTCTGTCAAGTGCCCTAAAAAAATCAACCACAGGCAATAGCCTATGCGCACTTACAGACTTTCATGATTTGAGTATACACCGCGATTTAACCAAAGTCAAGCAATCGTATCTTTTTTTGGTTGTAAAATTTATATATTGTGTTGTTTTATATTTAAAATTGATTTCATATTATGAAACAATTGCCCGGCAATACTTATTAGTTGCCATAAACACCTGACAAAACAAAAGAGCCCCTCCGTTTCCGGAGGGGCTCTTTGCGCACAAATTTTATATGGTTACTTTTTCTTAGGGGCCTTTTTTATTTCCTTTGCTTCTTTTCCGTCATCCTTTATGACTGCTACTGCCGCAGTTTCAGCCTCTGTCTCCTCAACCTCGTCAATGTCCCTCTCTTCCGGTGGTTCAGGCTCATGATTTACGGCGTTTTTGGCGAAATATTTTTCCCTGGTCTTTTTTTCTATCTCATCCGTCACCTGCGGGTTCTCCGACAGGTAAGTTATCACGGATTCCCTGCCCTGTCCTATTTTGGATCCGTTATAGATGTACCATGTTCCTGATTTTTCAATGACGCCGTGGTCCACGGCCACGTCCAGCATGGCTGACTCACGGATGATGCCCCTGCCGAACATTATCTCAAATATGGCTTCACGGAAAGGCGGGGCGACCTTGTTTTTTACTATCTTGCCCTTAACCCTGTTGCCGATTACAGCCTCGTTCTTTTTTATGGCCTCCACCCTGCGAATGTCAATCCTGACAGAGGAGTAGAATTTAAGCGCGCGCCCGCCCGGCGTTGTCTCCGGGTTGCCGAACATCACGCCTATTTTTTCCCTGATCTGGTTAATGAATATGACCACTGTTTTTGATTTTGAAATTATGGCCGTAAGTTTCCTCATGGCCTGCGACATGAGCCTCGCCTGAAGCCCCATATGCGAGTCGCCCATCTCACCCTCTATCTCGGCTTTTGGAACGAGTGCCGCGACCGAATCCACGACTATGACATCAACGGCCCCGGAACGCACGAGCGTCTCGACTATATCGAGTGCCTGCTCGCCCGTGTCAGGCTGGGATATGAGAAGGTTGTCCACGTCTATGCCGAGGTTTTTTGCGTATTCCACGTCCATCGCGTTCTCGGCATCGACATACGCCGCGCTGCCGCCCATCTGCTGACATTTCGCCACTATGCTCATGGCAAGCGTGGATTTGCCGGATGATTCAGGTCCGAAAACCTCGATTATCCTGCCGCGCGGTATACCGCCGCCGAGCGCCAGATCCAGCGATAACGCGCCCGTAGTTATGGTTTCGACCTTTGCCGCCGGCGCCTTGCCCAGTTTCATGATGGACCCTTTCCCAAATTGTTTTTCAATCTGTGAGATTGCAAGTTCCAAAGCCTTCTTTTTGTCTTCACTCATTTTTTATCCTCTTTTTGGCGCTTACTGCCTGTCCGGCACGCTCTGCGCAGTGTTTTTTCCATCGTCCTTTTTATTGCCGTCTGTTTGTTTCTGTTTTTCGATTGATTCCCTGAGATACCTCATGAACCCGTAGGCCATCTTTGAAATCTCGGTTGCCATGGATGTGCCCTTCTGGAAGACTTCGTTACTGATGTACCCCTGGTCCGAACAGATGTAAAGCAGACTCCGCAGTTCAGCAGCCGCCGCCCTGGCCGCCGAGAGATGCACTATCATCTGCCTGCCTGACGCTTTGTCATGGCCGCGGACCAGATCCCCCATAATCTCCACCGGCAGCTGCCGGAGCCTGGCCTTTAGAAACTCATCCTTTTGGAACTTTTCGGAAGAGGTTACGCCGTACAGGTAATTTGCCAGTTCCCTCGACCTCTGCCACACTTCCATGTCCTCAAAACTCCTGAACGCTCCCATGCTTACCCCTCTCTTTTGATATCCAAACCGTATTTTGTTCCGCGAAGCTTAAAGCCCCGGTATCGTGCGTACTACAATTCCCTGTATCATGAACTCATCGGCCACGACTATGGGCCTGTGGGTTTTATTGGAGGATACCGGTTTCAAAAGGACAGCGCCCTCTCCCTGCCAGTACTGTTTGATGGTGGCTTCGTTATTGATAAGCGCCACCACGAGGTCGCCGTTTTTGGCTGTCTGCGTGCGTTTGATGAGAACCGAGTCCATGTCGTTGATACCCGCCATGTTCATGGAGTCCCCTTTTGCGCGGACTATGAAGTATTTGTGCGGCGGCCTGGCAAGTCTGGTAGAGACCGAGATATAGTCCTCGATGTTCTCCTCGGCGAGCATGGGCATACCGCAGGCTGCCATACCTACAATGGGAATGTCTACGGTCTCTTCGTTTGATTCGTCGCCTGCGAATGAGGAGAGTAGTTCCAGCGAGTTGTCTTTTTTCCTGCGGAGGTAGCCCCCGTCTATCAGGGAATTGATAATCATGGCAGCGGAGCGCGGGGATGAGTATCCCATGGATTCCATAAGCTCGCGCACGCTCGGTGCGTAACCGCGGTTCATGACCGAATTCCTGATGAGCCTCAATGCCTGTGTCTCTTTCTGGTTCAATGGTGTATTATTTTTCATGACATCAGTATACACTATGTATACTTTTTGTCAACAACTATTTTTAAAAATATGGTTTAAATGTCATTTTTCCTGAGGTGTTTTTTTATGGCCTTGCTATAGAGCTGATGCGACGGCCTTTTACCCGTCCATATTGCAAAGGCCTCTATGCCCTGCAGTATCAGCATATCGAGGCCGTTTATGGTCCTGGCACCCAGTTTTTTTGCCCGCTTTAGGAACGCCGTCTCAGCCGGGTTGTATATGATGTCGTAAGCCACGGCGCCTTTTTTCAGTTTTTCGATGTCATACGCCATGCTGTCTCCGTGCATACCGACCGAGGTGCAGTTAATTATGAAATCCGCCCGCGCTATAACCGCATCTTTTTCCACAGACCTGGATATGTCCCCGGTCACTGCCTTCCTGAGTTTTAACTGTTTGATCAGCCTCTCCGTCATAGGCGCATCAATATTATATATATGGAACGACGCCGGATGGCATGAATTTATGGCGTAACCCACGGCGTGCGCCGCGCCGCCCGCCCCCAGCATGACAACCCTTTTCCCTGTCAGGTTTACGTGATGCATTTTTAGCGAGCCCAAAAATCCGAGATAGTCGGTGTTGTAACCTTTGAGCCTGCCGTTGTTGTTCACAACCGTGTTTACGGCGCCTATGACCGCGGCAGCCCTGTCTATGGAATCCAGGTACTCCATTACGGCGTGCTTGTGGGGTATCGTCACATTATACCCCTTCATCCCCTCTTTTTTTGACCGTTCCACGAACGCGCCCACATCCTGCGGCTTTGTCTCAAACACCCTGTACTCCCAGTTCATTTTGAATTTTTTGAACGCGCTGTTATGCATGGCCGGAGAGAAAGTATGCGAGAGCGGGTGTCCTATAATACCTGTGATTATTTTTTCCATTTTTATCCCCGTTATTTTCCCGCGATGATGATATCATCCACCGCGATCGTAGGCGCGCCGAAGTTGCCGTAAAATTTCAGGTCATCGCCGGCGGCCGTTATATTCTTTAAAAATTCCCTGATGTTCCCCGTTATGAGGCACTCCTTGACCGGCTGTACCATGTTCCCTCCCTCATACAACCAGCCGTTCATGCCCAGTGAAAAATTTCCCGAGATGGTGTCCGTCATATGCAGTCCCATCAGGGAATTTATGACAATACATTTACCGTTCTTTGTAATATCAGCCGCAGAGGTTTTACCCGGTTCCATGTAAAAATTCGATGTTCCGGTCTCAGGCAGGGACTTGAAAGAGGCTCGTATGCCGTTACCGGTGGCTCTTTTTTTCATGAGCCCGGCATTCAGGGCATCATAGAGGAATCCGGTAAATTTTCCCGCCGTAACAAGTTTTGTTTCCATGGCCGGATTGCCCTCGCCGTCACACGGGAAACTCTGCGCCCCGTAGGGTAATATCCCGGAGTCGGCAATGTTCACTATATCAGAAGCTATCGCATCGCCTTCCCGGCAATCCTTCAGCAGGCTCTTGCCTTTTCTGGCATTGGATCCGTAAAACATGGATGAGAGCACGTATAAAAAATCCACTGCCGTGTAATTCGGCAAAACTATCATGTACCGCCCTGTCGGGACGGGGCCTCCGCCCAGAAGCGTTGAGGCGCGCGTACCCGCGGACTTTCCGGCCAGCCGTGCGTCCAGGTAGTCAAAAAGCGCGGAAGTTTCCATGACGTCCACGGCCTCTTCCTCATTTTTCCCGGATGCTATTGCGGACAGGTACGCAGTGAACATACTCCTGTCAAAGGAATACTCCATGCCCGAGGTGTTGAAATATGTGTTCGTTATTTTTGCTCCGGTGACAGAGGCATCCCTGACGTATTTAACTCCGGCAATTTTCATGGCGGCCGCTTCCAGTTCCGCGGCTTTTTCCCGCAGTCGTCCCGCAGTGGCCGCGTCAAACGCGGGGTCGTAAAGTTTTATCCGCGCCATCTCTGCCTGCCCCGGCAGTTCATAATCCCCGTATCCGGGAACCGATGCGGACGCTCCAAGCCTGCCGACCAGTTCCCGCACCTCCATGGTGCTGTTTATGGTCGTAAATCCAAAACCCATAAGACCGTTTTTAAATACCCTGATGCCCATGCCGAAAGAATCAGAGGATGAAATACGCTCCGTATGTCCGTCCTGGACCGCGGCCTCGTTTTTTTGTATCCTCTCCATGTATACATCGCCGCGCAGACCCAGTTTTTTCATCTGTGAAAGCGCGGCCTCTTTTAACTTTTCCAAACCGACCTCCTCAATGCCTGCGACAACACCGTTGCAGAGGCTATTGCAGCTGTTTCCGCACGCAGTATGTTGTCTCCGAGTGAAACTGCCCTGAAATTTTTTCCCGTTATTATGTCTGCTTCCTCGTCCGTGAATCCGCCCTCCGGCCCGGTCATGAAACAGGCGTCACGCGGCCCGCCAACGAGCGCATAAGCCTCGTCAAGCAGGTAAACACCCTCCGCCTTTTCATATACGAAAAAATTTGCGGCATTTCCCTGCGGCTGTAACTTTTCGACGCCTTTCACCGGGTCCAAAAGCGAAGGCGACGTCAGCCTGCCGCACTGTTTCACGGCGGAGTGTATTATTTTTTCCCAGCGTTCCCTTTTTTTTTGTGTATCTTTTACCTCGACAACGGTCCTTTTGGTAATGAGAGGGATTATCGTATCCACCCCGGTCTCGGTCAGTTTTTCCAGCAGGAGCTCCCAGTTGTCTTTTTTTATGAGGCTGCATACGGCAGTGATACGCGCGCCGTTTGCGGCCCTCGCCCTGAGCTGTTTTAACAGGACAACGGTCAGCGTTGCGCCCGCGCGGTCGAGCGTGTCGACACGCGCTTCCCATTCGCCATGCTCGTAATTGAAAACAATCAGGTGGCTGCCGGGCGCGAGACGCAGAACATTTACCGCATGATTATAATCCGCCCCGTCTATCACCGCTGTGGCTCCTGATATTTTATTTACAAAAAACCGGTGTAAGGTCATGATATCCCTTCTATGGCCCGAATACTTTTATGGCAGACGCCGTCCCTGCGTACACCCTGCCGCCGTGCGCCTCGCAGGGACCTGCCTGCATCACCTTGCCGTTGCCATCGCCGTAGTCCGCAAAAAGCAGCGATTCTCCGGTGTCATACCTTATCTTATGGATGCCGTCGGAGGAGGGTATATATATGCTGTTGTCCTCAATACCCACTCCGGAGAACGTGAAAGGTATGTCTATCTTACTCATATATGTGCCCGTTGGACTGAATATTGATATCCTGTTGAGTCCCGGGTCCGCTACCAAAACGTTGCCGTCCGGGCACACTTCTATGTCCGAAATGGCGGAGAACTGCCCGTCAGCGGTGCCGCCAGACCCGAAAACCGCGACAGTTGAATTAGCGGCCGTGTCAAATATCATGACAGTGTCCGCGCCGCTCAGGTAGAGATAATTGTTCGCCGCGTTGACCGCGCATTTGTACCTGTACTCTCCCGCGTAGTTCGGCGGCTGCGTCATCGCGGTGTCGGAGACGTATGACGGACTGAATTTTTTTATGTCTGTCGGATTATAAGCGGATGTATACGGGTCCGTGCACAGCACATACAGGTATGTCCCGTCCGATGCAATCCCGGTCGGGGCGCTGATGGCGGTGCTGGTAAAAAAATAATTGAGCGAACCGTCCGAAAAATAGGTGGCAATCGCGTCCGATGTCCCGGAGGGTGTGTTGATGATTCCCACGGCCCACATGGTGCCGTTCTCAAACCCGAAATCGTTCAACTGCGTGAAATCCCCTATGGTCCCCATATAATGCATGCCCGCGTAATTATCCGCAGCCGGGTCTGTCGGGTTTGTCCTGTCCAGCGGGGTGCACGAAACAGCGGCCATGGCCGCGATTACCGTTAACAGACAGATGATTTTTTTCACGCTACCACCTCGTTTGCGCGCATATGCACAACGCATTGTCCCTGTAATCCAGGAAGGCCGTGCGGGCCTCTTCGCAGTCGTAATTTAATGCCGCGTCAGCGGCGCCTGCCGCGTATATTATACCGCCAACTATTCCCCATATCAGCGCCCCTGTCCAGGCGTCCTGGGCCTCCTTGTAGGCTATTTCCCAGTTCTCGTTGGCCCTGACGTATTTATCATACTTCGCCTTTTCATCGGCCACGTTAAATACCGACATACCCACTGAGGCTATAAAAGCGCCTCCTATTATGATGCCCTTGCCCGCCTGGTTATTGTGAATCTGCCCCCACCCCGGCAGCACGCATGACCTCCACAGGGAGTCGGTCATCTCCCTTTTTTCCGTTTTCTTCCTGTTTGTTTCCATGACGGTTTTGTAAAAATCCATGAACTGGAGCGCGTCCCTGTCATTCTTGTCGTATTTCAGCACTTTCTGGAACGCGGAATAGGCGTAGTTATGTTTTTTCAGCTGGTAATAGCAAAACGCCGTCTTTTTCCACGCATTGACGTTCGCCGGCTCCAGTTTTGTGGCGGCATAGTAGTATTTTACGGCGTTTGTATAATCCTTTGCGGCGAATAATTTGTCACCGTAATAGAAATATTTTTCCATTTTTGTCATGCCCTGCGTTTCAGCGGCGGATGTCTGCTGTTTTATTGCCTCATTTTGCAGTTCTGTTATACCCGAGGGCTGTGGCTGCTGCGCATCGGCCTGTTCATCCGCTTCCAGGGCCGAGGCGGTGGCCGGTATAAACACCGATAAAACGATTAAACAAAAAATCAATAAAAATTTCCCCATGTCACTCTCCAAAATACTTTAATGTTCCCCCGTCAAGTATGTAAACATATTTTTGTGCCGCGTCATACGCCACAAGTTTTCCGTTTAAAATCCTGCCCGGCCCAGTCCCGTAATTTCCCCACGTCATTGTCAGGCTCAGGTCATCGCCAGCCTTGTATACCGCCTGCTGTGCGCACAGTTCCATCTGCGTGCCTTCCACACAGCCGTCCATGACCTGTGTCTGAAAATCATAAACGGCTGACTGCACGAGCGCAGTGGTAAACTGCGCCACCTCGCTTAAATCGGAGGCATTGACAACGTACAGATGCGAGGCAGAGGACCATATCCTGCCCGGCACAAAATCTCCGTAAGCGGTAAAACTCAAAGTTACGGCGTCCACCTGCGTTCCGGACGTTGTGTAGGAAATAACCGTCCTGTCAGCCCCGTTTGAAACGTATATAATATCATTTAAACACTCAACCGACAATTTGTCAATGTCAGCCGTGTGGCCGAGCGGCCATGAAGTGAAAACATCGGCAGGGCTTACGCACTGAACTACATCCTTGTAATCCACGACGTAGATATTCCCGGCGGAATCGGCGCAGATGTCCTGTATTGCCCTGAAATACCCCGGCGTATCCCCGGTGGAACCGGTTTTTGTATATGTGGAACCCGTGCCCAGACGCATGAGGCAGTCCCCGTCGACCGGGTTATATGCTCCGAGCGTTACGACACCGCTTGCCACCGCAAGCGCTCTGATATCGGTATCCATGGGGTACCATGCCTCGCCTTTGTATGTAATGCCGATATAAGCACTGCCGTCCGGGTCCGTGGGATTGGACCTGGTCAGTTCTTTGCAGCCCGTGAGGAAGACTGCTGACAATACCAGCAGCAAAACCGTTGTTTTTTTCATTATCCCGCCTAAAATGAGGAGCGCAGCAGCGGAATCCTTGCCGTCACCGCAGCTCCGTCGTACAGCACTTCTGCTTTTCTTATTATCCTGTCAGGCGCGTCGTCTTTACCGCTTAAAAAGGCGTCAAGCACCGATACTGACCATACCACGACGGTTGCCGCCACGGGTATGAATATCCTGTTGGTCGCATCCTGTGCGGCCCTGTATTTCTCGTCAAAACCCGTATTCGCGTTGTTATACGCCGCAACAGCGTTATTCTGGTCCAGTGTGTATTTTACTATGCAAGCCACGCCAACCATGTAACCGATGGAATAGATGTACCCCTTTGCGAGTTCGCCGTTGTAGAACTGTCCCAGGCCCGGCATCATGGCGGAGCGCCACATCAGGTCCCCCTTGCTGCGCGTCTCAGGCAGTGCCGCTGCCTTTGTTTTTTTCGGCTTCGTCATGATGTCATAATACTTCCGCGCCGTCGGTTCCCCCGGTTTTATCGTTAACACATACTGAAAAATGAGTTTGGCGTTGCGGAATTTTGACATGGAGTAGTAACATGTACCCAGCCCGAGCCATGCCTGCCAGTATTTGCGGTCCTTTTTTATGGCGGCGTTATAATACATGATGGCGTTCTTGAAATCCTTTTTTTTATGGTAGGAGACGGCTGTGTTGTAATTTTTCAGCACGGTATCATTGTTGGATACTGTTCCCGGAACGCTGTTTGCCTCTTTTTTTGACGTTTTTTTTTCGCCCGAGGACTTTGATTCCGCGCTTTTTTTCGTATCCTTTTTCACGGCGCCTGCGGCGGACATGGAAAACATAAAAAACAAAGTCATTATCAACACAAATGCTTTTTCCGCACGTTTTCTGAAGATCTTCCCATCTATTATTTTATTCATATTCATATTATAAATTTACCAAAAAACCTGCAAAAATGAAAGATGTATTTATTATTTCTTTTTCCTGAACATCATGGCTATCACGGTCATAAAACCTATGCCAAACAGAATCACTGCAAATATATTTATGCCATTACGCGTCGCGGCATACATCAGAAGCAGGGCCGCCGCAAGCAGCAGGACCTGGACTATTATTTTGACAACCGGGCTCATTGAAAACATCCTCATGGCCTCAACACGCCGCATGATAGGAGGCAAATGAATGTTCCTGTTCGTTTCCCTCATCCTCTTGTCCATCCTGTCGCTGAGGCCGCCGGACATTCTGTTCAACGCACGCTGTTTCTCGGTCACGTCCTGCCACAGCAGCAGTTCCCTCATGCATACCTGACAGGACCCTATGTGGTCCTCCATCTCCTGTATGATGCCTTTATCGCCGATCTCGTCCGTGGCGTAGTCTTTGAGTTTTTTCCTGACCTGTTTACATTCCATTTTTTTCCTTTTTTATTCCCGTTCTATGTTATTCCAACCCGTCCATACGTATTATGAGTTTTTTAACCTCTTTTTTATCCACGTTGTGCCTGCGTATGTAGGACCTGTCCTTTTCAATCCTGGCGGTGAATTTTTTCAGTTCCCGTTCGTTGACCTTATGCCGGGTTATGTATGTGAGGAATTCAGGCATACGGCCAAAGACATATTCGGCCCGGAGAAACCTGTTGAAATACCCTCTGGTGCCGTCGGGGGCGTCCTTTGACCCGCATGGCCCTGTTGCGTGCACTATCAGAAAATTTTCAGATGACTTTTTTAACCGGTCGTGGTGCCATTTGACAACGGCGTCGCGGCTACGCGCTTTCATACCGCAGATATCACAGTCGAACGGCTTCATATCATTTTTAATTTGTTCAGCGCGCTGCGGACCTGCGCCGCGTCGTCCCGCCTGCCGTTCCTGTCATAGAGCACGGCAAGTTTTGTATATTCGTCGATTACCCTGGCTTTCATGTTCTTCCTGGTATATATCTGCGCCATCATCTCGTGCAGTTCCACGCGCTCGGTGTCCACGTTCATGACCTTGTTTGCCATGATGATTGCCTCGTCCAGGTGGCCTGCCTCTTTCAGGACTTTCAGGCCTTTTATGTAATAGTCGCCGGCGCTCCTGTAATCGCGCAGTTTCAGCAGCGAATCGCCTATGACCTCGAGTATCTCGGGGTTCTGGTCCACGACCTCCGTATCGAGCGTCAAAAGAACGGATTTTGCCTTTTCATAATCACACGCCTTGAAATATATCTTACCCAGCAGTACTTTTTCCTCGGTTGAAAGCTCGCTGCCGCCATCCTCCAGCAGCCTGCGCGCCTCGTCAATCTTGTTGTCCTTGAAAAGGAAGAATGCGTAGAACTGCTTGCCGTATTCTATGTTCAAATCCATCGCCTGCTTTGCTATGCGCTGTCCGTCCGCTATCCTGTCCTTTTCAGCCAGGGTTATCAGCAGGTCCTTGAATATGCCCTGGGCCTTTTCCTTCTGGCCTTTTGCTATCAGGTCGTCGGCCGCCATGGCCATTGCTTCAACATTCTCGCGGTCCAGTTTCTGTATCCTGTACGCGACTGCTATTGATTCATCTTTCCTGCCCTTGTCGACCAGCACGCGCATGGCCCTGACATAGGCTTCGACCGCCTCGCCTATCAGGTCCCTTTTTTCGCACGCTTCGCCCAGCCTGATCAGTATTTCGGGGTTGTATTTGTCGTATTTATCCGCTTCCTTCAGGGCTGGTATGGCCCTGTCTATCTCGCCAGCGTCAAACAACGTCACCGCGTTCACCACTTTTGTTATCCTGTCGTGCAGGGCCTTGCCCTCCAGGTCGAACTTTTTAGGATCAAGCCGCGCTATTTTTTTGTACATCATCATTATTTTTTGCGTCATACCCTTTGAGGCGTAGTCCTCCAGTACCTTTGTGAAATTCTCAAAGGCTTTGCGGTGCTCGCCGAGTTTTGCGAGCGCCTCCCCGTATGAGTTGCGCAGGCCTATATCCGAGGGGTCGAGCGCGATGAGTTTGTCGTACTCCTTTATCGCCCTGGCCCAGTCCCCCGCCTGTGCGTACCTTGTAATCGTTTTCAGGATGTCTTTTTTGTCTTCCATCTAAACCCGCTCTCCTTTAATCAAAAGCCGTTTCGGGCTCAAAAACCTTGACGGGCTCTTTTTTACCCTTGACCATTATGGAATCAAGCTGGTTATACTTTATCCTGTCCTTTGTTTCATTGTATGTCGACTCGCTCACGAAAATCCTGTGCGCCGGTGCGCTGGCCTCGAGCCTGGCGGCGAGGTTCACGTTGTCGCCTATGACGGTGTAATCCATTTTATGCGGGCTGCCCATGTTGCCTGAAACCACCTCGCCCGTATTTATGCCAATACCTATGCCGACCGTTTTCAGGTTGCGCTTCTCGCGCAGGGCGTTCAGTTTTACCAGAGCGTTCCTGATATCCATCGCTGTTCTCACGGCGCGATAGGAGTCATCCGCTTTCTGAAACGGAACGCCATAGACCGCCATAACGCAGTCTCCCACGAACTTGTCAAGCACTCCCTCCCATTTTATGACCTTGTCCGTCTGCAGCGTCAGGTATTCATTGATGACGGATACGACCTCGACAGGGTCCATTGTCTCGGACATTGAAGTGAATCCCCTGATATCGGTAAAAAGCATTGTGGCCTTTACCTTGGTCCCGTGGAGTTTCAGTTTCCCGGAAGGGTCTTTTAATACCTCTTCCATAACGGACTTTGAAACGTACGTGGAAAAAGCGCCTTTTAAAATTTCCTTTTCCTTCAGCGACCTGGACGTTTCATTGAACGCCTCGGTAAGTTCACCCAGTTCGTCGGTGGATTTTATCCTGATCTGGTTGTCAAAATTTCCCTCGCCGATTGCGCGCACGCCCGCAACGAGTTCCTTTATCGGCTCGGTCATGACATGCACCAGTATGATGGACGCTATTATCCCGATCAACAGGGCGCAGAGCGTTATCAGCACTATCTTTATCGTGGCGGAAGTTATAACCTTTGTAATCAGGTCCTGCGATACCTTGAGATGCACCTCACCGAGTTCCGTATCATTTATCGACATGATCGGCACCGCCACGTCAAAATAAGCGTAACCCTGTTCTGTGTATTCCTGAATCAAAACATCCATGCCTGGGGCGAGCCTTTTGACGGATCCGGGGGCGGAATAGACCTCGCCTTTTTTTCTGACGTCGCTCGCGGAAACTATTATCCCGTCCTGGCCGACCACTATCGCGTCCAGTATTCCCTCGTTTTTCACCGGTTCTTCAGTTTTCTTTTCTTTCATGCCGAAAGACTGCAGTATGTCATTTTTCGTAATTTCCATGACCGATAGCCAGAAATTTTTCTCCACGGCGTTTCCTGCAGAGAGCGGTTCCTGCACGGCCTGTTTTGCCAGGACAAAAAGGGTAAGTTCGTCGTTGGTTGTCAGCGCTTCCTCGGCGTTGTTGGCGAGGTTCTTCGCAATCGCCGTACCCCTTTTTTTGACCTCTTCGGACAGGGCTGTTTTCTGCTGGTTATATATGAAGAATGTCACCCCTGCCATTATGAAGACAAGCAGCAGGGTTACAAAAAAACTTAACTTAAAAGCGATGGAGACCCTCATGCGCTTCTTTTTACTTTTCAGTTTTTTAGGATTACCGGGCTGCACCTCTTTTTTTATTTCTTGCGTCATACCCCACCTTCCTTGTGCGGGAAATCTATGAAAGCTTCCGTTATCTCATGGTCGAAATGTTTTCTCTTGTTGTTCTGCCACAGTTCACATACCGCTTATTCAACCGGCATGCATGGATTGCCTGTGTCCATGAGCAGGATGTCCGTCCTGATATTTTCGGACTGCAGGGGCCTTTCATCAGGACCTTGAGCGGTTTTATGATGCAGCCCTTCAAAAACAGTATCATGAAAACCACCAATGTACGAACAGCCGCTGCGAACACGCCTTTATTTACAATATCTGCTGCAGGTAGAGCCCCCGGCATCATTTGCAATGGCAAAAGCGGTTGTGGCAACGAACAATATAACAATGAAAATGATACCCGCAGGAAAATCATAATTTTTTCAGTTTTCCCGCCGCCGGCCCATATATCCCTGATAACCGGTACTGTTAAATAATAACACAAAGATTTTCCAAGGTCAACAGACGGAACTTTGCGGGGTGTCCTGCGGATGAAGGGACGGACGCGTATTGAAAATCAAAGTTTGAAGTTTGGAGTCCGGAACTCAAAATTCAGGACCTCCGGCCATTAACAATCGCAGTGGATTTTTTTGTTAGATATTCCATTCCTTAGTTAGTTATTTAATACATTTCTCCGGCTTCCCCGTCCCTTATAATAAACTCTTTAGCCGGAGAAAAGCCTCTGAGATTTTCTTTGTACGTCGTTGATATCAAAATCTGTTTGAAAAGTGAGAAAGTTTTTCCTATGAAACCGCTGTTGGGCTCGTCGAGTTCCGAGGAAAAATCATCGAGCAATACCACCGGATAGACTCCCCTGCGGGATTTGATCAACAGCCCCTCCGCCAGTTTTATCAGGATGGTGGTGAGCCTCTGCTGTCCCTCGGATGAAAAACTTTTTGCCGGCATATTATTGTAACTTATTTCGATGTCGTCCCTGTGCGGGCCTATCAGGGTGACGCTCCTCGCTATTTCCTCCTCAAACTTTGCAGCGAAAAAGGCGGTGTATGATTCCCTGAGGGCCTGTTCGTCGGATACAGTATAATTTTTTGATGTATAAGCCAGTCTGATGGAGAATTTATCCCCTGTAAGGTCGTTCTGCAATATGTTGTTCAGGTTTTCCACCGCGGAAAAACGCGCGAGCAGCAGCCTGATGCCGTTCTGTGTTATCTGTGTGTTCCATACACCGAGCGAGTCCCTCCGGATTCTGCCCTCTTTTATCCCTTTGAGCAGGTAATTGCGGTGTGCCACCTCTTTGTTGTATTTGGCAAGCGTCAGGAAATAGTCATTATCCACCTGTGATAGCATATCATCGAGCAGTCTGCGCCTTAAAGCGGGTTCACCTTTGACTATCTGGATGTTTTCCGGCGAAAAAAGAACCGCAGGAACCATGCCGACCAGCCGGGAGAGCCTTGAAAGCTTCGTTCCGTTCACCTTCAGGCTCTTTTTTCTTGCTTTGGAGTCGTATTCGAGGAGAAAATTGCGTTCAATACCGTTGTCAACAGCGTCCACAGATACCATCATAGCTTCCCTGCCGTGTCTAACCAGTATGGAATCCTCGGCAGCCCTGAATGAATGCCCCGTTGATATGCAGTAAATGGCTTCGAGTATGTTCGTCTTTCCCGCTCCGTTAATGCCGTAAAATACATTAATCCCCGGGGTGAGTTTTAATTTCAGCGAATTGTAACTGCGAAAATTTGCCAGTTCAACCTGTTTGATATACATTTGGCCACCTGTGCCGGTATTTTAACGCTGTATTTTAGTAATGTTCCACGTGGAACATTGTGTTCTCTTATACCCGGCGAATGTTCCACGTGGAACATTCGCCGCTTTTTCTTTTCCACATAGCACGCACATGCACACATTTTTCCCCGTATGCAATAATTTCAATAAACTGCCTTATAGAGGCTTTTTTTTTATGGCGGCGTATGACCTCGGATATTTTTCCGGTGTTTTCCACACCTTCTTAACAGAAATTATCGCGTGGCTGCCCATGCCCTGCGGCAATTCATAGCTGAAAATTCCGGCTTTTGTAAAACCGAGTTCCTTTATGGCGTGTTCTGACGCGGAGGCTTCCGAAACCTGTTTTGAACTTGCGTAGAAGCCGGCATATCCCCTGTCCCTGACCAGCCCCGCGCACAACTCCAGTGCGACGGGCAGGGGAGCCAGTGCGCGCATGACGCACGCATCATATTTTTCACGGTGATTTTTATCCCGGGCCAGTTCCTCGGCCCTGCCAGGCAGTACCGTAACGTTGTTAAGTGCCAGTATATTAACCACGTGTTTCAAAAACATTAATTTTTTAGCGTTTGATTCATTCAGGTAAAACCTGCACCCCGGTAAGGCTATTGCCAGGGGAATTCCCGGGAATCCCGCACCCGTGCCTATATCGATAATTGTTATATTAGGCATACATATGTTAGTTGTTATTAACTCCAACGAATCAATGATATGCTTTATCAGCATCACCTGCGGATCGTCAATGGACGTGAGGTTGAATCTGGCGTTCCATTCAGTCAATTCCCGCAGCAGAACCGCGAATTTATCAGCTCCCGCGGCCGCCGCTTTCAGTCCCGTGTTTTCCAGCTGCCGGATTATCGATTGTTTATCCATGTTTCAATTATCATTCATCGTGAACTATTTTTCAAGTTGATTTTATCCCGTTACACCACTACAATATCAAGCGCGGACAGGACCGTGCCGTCCGGCATTGCAGATAAAACGCGGCATAAAAAAAGAAAGGCCAATATTTTGCGTATGGAAAAAACCTATTCGCTCGATTCTTATGACTTCCATTTTCCGAAAGAACTGATAGCTCAGGAACCGCTGCAGGACCGTTCCTCGTCCAGGCTGATGACCGTGGACAGGGTATCGGGAAAAATATCGCATATGAAATTTACGGATATCGCCGGGCTCATGAATGCCGGTGACTGTCTGGTTATAAACGATACCCGCGTTATTCCGGCAAACCTCGAGGGGACTTCGGCGAAAACCGGAGCCGTTATATCCGTCCTCGTGCTTGACAATATTTCCGGTAACCGGTGGAATGTGCTCATGAAAAATTCCCGCAGGTTGTCCGCGGGAGATGCCGTACTGTTTCCCGGCGGCATCAACCTCACGCTCGTAAAAAAGAAAGGCAGGATAGTTGAGGCGGAATTTAACTGCCCGCCCGGCGAACTGACACGCAGGCTGTGGCAGGCCGGCACAATGCCCCTCCCTCCATATATCAAAAATAACCCGCGCGGCGAAAACCACCGTTCCCGTTATCAGACTGTATACGCGGAAAAAGACGGTGCCAAAGCCGCGCCGACCGCAGGACTCCATTTTACCCCCGAAATAATCTCCGGACTCATGCAAAAAGGCGTCATGACACCGAGGGTGACTCTGCATGTCGGACTGGGAACGTTTGAATCAATCGAAACGGCCGACATACGCGACCATCACATGCATTCCGAGTTCATAGAGATAACGGAGGAGTCTGCCGCCGCGATAAACTCATGCAGGTCAAAAGGCGGCAGGATTATAGCCGTCGGCACCACCACCATGCGCACGCTCGAATCCTCCGTTACCGGCGGCGGTATCATCATGCCGTGCAGGAAAGATACCTCCATTTTCATATACCCCGGCCATAAATTTAACGCCGTCGACGCCATGATTACCAATTTCCACCAGCCGCGTACCTCCCTTTTTGTGCTTGTGTGCGCTTTTGCCGGTTACGATCTTATGCACCGTGCCTACAGCGAGGCAATCAAGGAGCGTTACAGGCTTTTTTCCTACGGGGACGCTATGATGATAATCTAACTATCAGCCTTTCAGCCATATAAAGTTATGAAGCCATTGGCTATTTACATATTGACACCATATATAAAACCGTATAAAATAAATAAAAAATAGAACATTGAGGTATAAATGGGCGGAAAAAGGTTTTTTAAGATTACGACATTTTCTTCCTTATTAGTATTGTTCGCCGCATTTACTTCAAATGCCGCCGTAATCTCCCCTGCTGATATAACCAAAACTGCCCGGACCGATACATTCAAAAAGGTCATAATGTATGTCTTTGAAAATTCCTCATTTAAATACCAGATTGCCTGCATGGATTTAAACGGTGATAACAAAAAAATACTTACCCGCGAAGGCGATAACTGGTCGCCCGCTGTCTCGCCCGACGGCTCTGCAATAGCCTTTTATTCAAACAGGTCCGGATATACCAACCTGTGGATAATGAACTCCGACGGCTCCTACCAGCGTCAACTCACTGCAATAAAAGAAGACATAACAGCGGTAGACCTCCTCTCGCGCGGCCAGATAGCCTGGTCCAATGACGGCACCCTGATTTATTTTTTAAACGGCTCTGACATCTGGCAGATAGACCGCACAGGTGAAACGCCTTCGTCACTCACAGGATGGCACGACGTCACTATGTTCAGGCTCTCTCCGGATAGAGACAGGTTCCTGTTTTCAAGGGCGAAAACAAAAAGACACAACGGGCTATGGACCATGAATACTGACGGCTCATTATCCAGGCAGATTACCCCATCGCTCGTTATCAGCCCCGCGTTTGACTGGGGGGACAAGAACTTTATATGCTATTTCCACAACCGGGCGATATCTACCATCGAATCCACGGGTATCAACAAAAAACTTATAAAAGAATCATATTACCCCGATAATGAAATAGAATGGTCAAAAACAAATGCCGACAGGAACCAGAATTGGATAGCCTATATATCAGACAATAACAAAGGCCCGAACATCTGGATCATGAAACCGGATGGTTCCGGGGAAAAACAAATTACATTTAACGGCGGTTACGCACCTTCATGGTTGCCCGACGGCACCTCGCTTCTGGTGGTGGAATCAAACGACATATACAGGATAAATGTCGCTACGATGGAAAAAAACAGGCTAACCTATAATTTCAACGCCTTCATGCCCTGCACCGCGGATATAAAATATACCGCGGCTGAAAGTACGGTTGAATAATGGGCGTGAAAAAAACAGCAGCCCTCGCGCTCGCGGTATTCATGATGCTTGCGGTTTCCCAGGGATGCAAAAAAACAAAAGTTGTGGTACAGCCTACGCCCGTCCCGACCGCCACTACAATCCCCAACCTGCAAAAAATAGTTTATACATTCAACGGTAACCTTTTCTGGATGGACACGACAGGGGAATCCAGACAGGAAATTTTTGCCGATAACAGTTCAAAATGGTTCCCGTCGGTATCGCCCGATGGTTTATATATAGCCTACTGGGTCCAGACCAGGAACAATTACAACCTGTGGGTGGGCGACCTGATGAAGAAACGCTCCTTTCAGGTCATGTTTGACAACATACAGGTGGACAGCGATTTTCAGAACTTTAATTTTCAGCACCCCGTGTCCTGGTCTCAGGATTCGGCTTCAATATATTATTCGCGGGGCGGTGACATATGGCGTATGACCCGTGATGGTTATAACATGGTTGCCCTGACAGAAACCCATGACTCGTTCTCTCCTGCGATTTCAAAGGACAACAAACTGGTTTTCGTCGTAAAAGAAAGCGACGATACCTACAACCTGTATATCAGGGACTTGAATTCTCTCAGGGCAGAAAGGCTCACGAAACACTCCGGTAAAAAAACCGGTTCCCCGAGGTTCTCCCCGGACGGTGTCAAAATAGTCTACACGCTGACGGAAGACGACAGCGTGAATATAAGGCTCATTGACATCAATTCAAAGGCCGACGACATCCTTACATTCGACGGAAAATCAAACTGCCCGGCCTTTTCAAATGACGGCAAAAAAATACTTTATTCGAGTTATATAAACGATAAATACCAGCCCGACATCTGGATAATGAACACCGATAAGAGCGGCAGGATGAAACTCACAAAAGACGGCGGAGTATCGCCCTGCTGGCTGTACCGGACGCTGTCCTCGCCTCTGCCGACTTACACACCGACACCCGTTCCGGGTGCGGCACCGGCCAGACAACAGGAGATATTTAACATAAAAGAGTCTCAACCGACACCGGGCGAGGCATCAAAAACAGTTCCTGTGACGGATTTCGGGGATCTGACCGTCCGCACAGTTGTGTCCGGCGATAAACTGCTCTTTTATCCGGTCATACTTTATGATTCCGCCAGGATTACCATTAAATCGGAGTTCTTCAGGGTCCTGGACGACATGGCCCTCATAATGAAAGGCTCTTTGGACCCTATAGTGATCGAGGGTCATACCGACAATATACCAATCAACACACAGCAGTATCCGTCCAACCACGAACTTTCCCTGGCACGCGCCAATGCCGTAAAACGCTATCTGATTGAGCATCACGCAATCGACTCCGGACGCATAACGACGACCGGTTTTGGCGAAACAAGGCCCATGTATCCCAATGACACTGAGGAGAACAGGTACAAGAACAGGCGCTCCGAGGTCATGGTCATACGAATCGGCCAGACAGCAGCCGCGCCTGCTGTTTTGCCTGCAACAGACGGAGCCGTACCTGCAATCTCACCGACAATTGTCCCGACGGCCGCTCCGGTAAAAATAAACGTAAAAGGGAAATCCGGCAAAAAATCCGCAGTATGGTAAAAAAAACGTCCTGTCCGTAATTTGAGCGTTGAGACGCCCCTGTCTTGCAGGATATCCGCAAATCACTGTTGTGCATTTTTCAATAATAACGACAACATGCCGTTTCTTATGCCGTTAAAGGCCACTGACCCGAAAAGGGCAATAAACCCGGATAGATGTCCGTTTTTCACCCTCAATTACCGCGATTTGTTCATTATCCTTGCCACTATCATTCCAATTTGATAAAATATTAACATAAATTCAATGGCCGTGCATATCTGCGAGTCCATACACTAACCGAGGTGGATGATGGGAAGCGTAAAAGAGGTTGAAATAATAAAAAAAGCCGAACCTTTGACCGAAGGTGAAGGCGAGTTCGTATTTTCCGACCGCTATTCTGTTTTTGACTGGGGGGAAATGCCGGATCATATAGAGGGCAAAGGCGCCGCATTATGTATGCTCTCCTCCTACTTTTTTGAACTGCTGGAGAAAAATGGCATTAAGACGCATTTCATGGGGCTGGTAGAGAACGGCCAGCTTAAAAATTTTTCGCAGATGAAAGGCACTTCCAACAGGATGCACGTAAAGGTTTTGCGCGTTATACACCCTCAATATGACAAAACTTCCAATAAATACGATTACTCGGCATACAAAAAAAGACTGTCCAACTACCTCATACCCCTTGAGGTCATATACCGCAATAAATTGACAGAGGGGTCCTCTGTTTTTAAGCGCATAAAAGACGGTTCAGTTACATTCAAGGATCTGGGGCTTGACCATGAACCAAAGATTAACGAATCGTTCAAAGAACCCCTGCTTGACGTTTCCACAAAACTTGAACATACCGACAGGTATCTCTCATGGGAAGAAGCCCGGCAAATATCCGGCCTGGATGACAAACATTTAAGAGAGCTCCGCGACACGGTTGTCGCCGTGGATAATATTATAACCCGTGCCTGCAAAAAAGCAAAAATAGAGAACGTGGACGGCAAGTTTGAGTTCGGCATGGACCCATCCGGCAATATAATGGTCATAGATGTCCTGGGAACACCTGATGAATGCCGTTTCCTTCATAATGGTTTCCATATATCAAAAGAGTTCGCCCGCAGGTATTACAGAGGCACTCCCTGGTTCACGGAAGTTGAAAAGGCGAAAAAAGAACGCGGGTCTGACTGGAAAAGTTTTGTCCCGCTCAAACCCGAACCGCTCCCGACGGACGTAAAAAAACTCCTGTCACAGATGTATCAGGCTGTGACCAACGAAATATCCGGGAAAAAAGTGTTTGACGTCCCGGCACTGACAAAAATAATAGAGGAAATGAAAAAATATGAAAAATAATA
>JAJFUW010000200.1 GCA_021372235.1 Spirochaetia bacterium | reverse complement strand
GACACCTACAATGAAGACAGGAACCTGTCGAAGCACATTATAGAACGTATCCGTTCCTGCGCCGCAAGGATATGCGTAAACCTCTACCCAAACTGGAATTTCCAGCGGGATACCGCCGCGGATAAACTAATGGAACATTTCAAGGTGTTGAACCTGGAAGGCTTTGGCATAGCGGACAAACCCGCCCATATATCGGCGGCGGGCGCACTGATGCGTTATCTCACCGAGACGCAGAAAACATTCCTGCATCATATCAACAAAATATCCCTGGACAGCGCCGCCGGCACGCTTTATATAGACGCGGTGTCTTTGAGAAATCTGGAGATAATAGAGACCGGGTCAAAAGAGGCGAGATATGCCACGGTCTATTCTGTTCTGGACAATACGCAGACGGCAATGGGCGCCAGAGAATTGAAAAAATGGCTCAAATCGCCGCTCGCGGACGCAAAATTGATAAACAGACGGCTTGATACCGTGGAGTTCCTGGCGGATGCGCCGCAGGTCAGGGAAAGGATTACGGCAATACTCTCGCAGATTTCGGATATCGAAAGGATATCCGGCAAACTCGGGAGCCAGACTGTCAATGCAAGGGATTTAAACGCACTAAAAAACGGCATAGCTCACGCAATGGAATTGGAGAGAGAGATAAACACTTCCGGCAACGATATACTGAAAAACGATTACACGCCCCGCGCTGCCGCTTTGAAGCAAACGTTCACGCTTATAGACAGCGCCATAGCCGCGGAACCGCCAATATCGGTAAAAGAGGGAGGAATGATAAGACCGGATTTTTCCCCGGAGTTAAAAGAACTAAAGGAAGCATCCTCCGGCGGCAGGGAGTGGCTCGCGGCATTGCAGGAGAGCGAGAGAAAGGCCACCGGGATATCATCGCTCAAGGTAGGCTATACTTCTGTTTTTGGCTATTACATAGAGGTCTCAAAAGCCAACCTGAAGTCCGTACCCGCCAATTATATCAGGAAGCAGACCATGGTGAACGGGGAAAGGTTCATAACGCCCGAGTTAAAGGAACGCGAAGCGTTGATACTCGGCGCACAGGAAAAAATGACGGCGCTGGAGTATGAGATATTTTGCGGACTGCGCGAGAGCCTGATAAAGGAAATACCGGCGCTGCAGGAGGCGTCAGCCAGGATAGCGGGGCTGGACTGCCTGCTGTCACTCGCCGGGGCGGCGGTTTCCAATAATTACGTCAGGCCAAAGGTGGATGATTCAGAGGTGATTGAAATAGAGGAAGGAAGACATCCGGTGGTGGAAAAAAGCCTGGGATTTAACGAGTTCATACCGAACGACACGGTGTTAAATCGCTCGGACGAAATGGTAATGGTCATAACGGGCCCCAACATGGCGGGAAAGTCCACGTATATGAGACAGGTAGCGGTTATTGTGCTCATGGCGCAGGCCGGTTCCTTTGTACCGGCAAAATCAGCCGTGATAGGAATTGTGGATAAGATATTTACCAGGGTGGGCGCTGCGGATTATCTGGCGCGCGGGCAGTCGACATTCATGGTCGAGATGATAGAGACGGCGAATATACTGAACAACGCGACACGGCGTTCGCTTATACTTTTGGACGAGGTAGGCCGGGGCACGTCGACCTTTGACGGGGTATCCATAGCGTGGGCTATAACAGAATACATACATAACAAGATAAAGGCCAGAACACTTTTTGCCACACATTATTATGAACTTACGGAGATTGCGCAGAACCTGGAAGGGGTAAAAAATTACAACATAGAGGTCAAGGAATGGGGCGAAAAGATAATATTTCTGCGTAAAATTGTAAAAGGTTCAACTGACCGCAGTTACGGAATACACGTGGCCCGGCTTGCGGGCCTGCCCGGAGAAGTGACTGACAGGGCAGCCATGATACTCAAAGACCTGGAAAAAGCAAACTACACAAACGACGGTAAGTCAAAAATAGGAACCGGCAAACAGCCGCAGGCAGCACAGCCGGACCTGTTCACTTTTGAGGATTCGGAACTGAAAAAAGCGCTAAAGGAACTGCAGGTGGATGAAATGACGCCGGTAGAGGCGCTGCTGAAACTAAAAGAACTAAAAGACAAGTACCTATAAATTAAATGCAGTCACAGGTTGCAGGGCTTAAGGCCCCGGACCCTACGACAAAAAACCACAACAAGGAGTTTTTATGACCACAACGACGTTAGTAGGCTACATCGCCGGCACATTATCCTCGATAGGTTTTGTACCACAGGTGATTAAGGGTTTCAAGACCAAACAAGTAAAGGATGTAGCCATCTGGCAGCCAGTACTCTTATCCACGGGCATGATGGTCTGGCTGATATACGGCATTATGCTCGGAGAAATGCCCATGATACTGGCCAATTCATTCGCAGTCGTCTGTAATGTGACCATTATAATACAAAAATTCATCTATAAATAGCATGAAATTTTAATAACGGATTTTTAAGCCGTTGACTTAACCCCCATATATGTTAATATATCTTTACATTTAACAAGGAGGAGAAAATGAAGGAAATCAAGGGTCAGCTTACAGGCAAAGGCAGGAAGATAGCCATAGTAGTGGCCAGGTTTAACGAGGCCATTTCAAAGAATCTTTTAACCGGTGCGGTTGATTGTCTTACAAGACACGGTGTCCCGGAGTCGGCAATCGACGTATACTGGACGCCGGGTTCTTTTGAGATACCGACCATGCTTTCCAATATAATCAAAAAAAAGAAAAAATATGACGGTATTGTCGCGCTCGGCTGCATAATCAGGGGCGAAACGCCGCACTTTGAGTACGTGGCGTCAGAGGCTGCCAAAGGCATAGCCAATATGTCCATCCAGACAGGCATGCCGATAGGCTTTGGTATCATCACGGCTGATACGGTCGAGCAGGCCAAGGACAGGGCAGGGGTAAAAAGCGGAAATAAAGGCTGGGACTCCTCACTCGCCGTGCTTGAGATGATCGACGCTATCGCGCAAATTCAGTAAAATTTGCGTATTTATCCAATACAACTGCATATACAGACAACAAAATAAATTATTTCAAAGGATAACCATGGGAATACGCCGCGCCGCAAGGATAATAGCATTACAATCTTTATATCAGATAGAAATAGCAGAAAAACCTATGGACGAGATTAACGAGTTCATAGACAACTACTCCACGGCAAACCTGGGCCAGGAGGAAAAATTCATAGACAAGGCCAAGGAATTCGCGAAAGAACTCGTTGTAACTGTCGAGGGGAAAAAAGCGGAAATAGACGGGATAATACCGAAATACCTCAAGAACTGGAAATTTGACCGCATCCTTGTCATAGACCGCAACATTCTGCGCATTGGGGTGGCGGAGCTGATGTTCCGCGAGGACATACCGTATAAAGTCACAATCAATGAGATGATAGAACTGGCCAAAAGGTTCGGGGACGAGAAGTCGGGAAGTTTTGTCAACGGGGTTCTGGACAACATGGTCAAAACAGAAAGCGCGAACTACCCGCTCCTCAAAACAAAGATGACAGGCTCCGCGTATAAGCAAGTCCCGCACGAACAAGCACAAAACAATCCGCAATAAACTGACGACTATCCCGGTAGCCGCCCCCTTTTTAACCGCCGAAGCTTCAGCGAAGGAGGTTCGGGGTGCGCAGGTGTTGTTGTTTAACTTCCGTACTGTTGACGAGGCCTGAAAAGGCCACATCTACCGGGATGGTTCAAAAAACCAAAAAAATAATGCCGGGTTGTTTATTAAACTGATACAAAAAATAACCCGCAACGCTTTCGTTTTTACTTGTAATAATCTTGTGATTATATTATATTATTAACCCGATGTCCTTTTTAGGACAATTAACTGCATAAAATGCCAAATAGCGGAGGTTTTTGCTTGAAAAACAAGACAAATTTGTCAATTTCATTCTGGCTGTTTTTTTTCCTTCTCCTGATAATATTTTTCAACTATTGGACTCAGCACGCAAACTCCCAGATGCCAAAAAAGATGGTCTATTCGGAATTTATTGAGAACGTGAAAAAGGGAGAAGTAAAGGCCGTTTCAATCGCAAAAAAAGAGGACGGTATCAGCGAAGTGGAGGGGGTACTGAACGATAATTCAAAATTCACGCTTTCCGCTCCTTCCGATGATCCGGTACTGTTCCAGGTACTGCATACTGCAGGCGTCAAGATAATAGCAAAACTTCCCGGTACTACCGGCGGCAGGATATTACAGGGATTCTTCCTGTATTGGGGACCAATCATACTGCTTATCGTTTTCTGGATATTTATGATGAACCGCTCGCAAAGCGGAGCGGGCGGGGCCATGGCTTTTGGAAAGTCTCGTGCCAAGCTTGCCGCTGTAGGCGGAAAGATAACGTTTGCCGACGTTGCGGGCGTTGATGAAGCAAAAGAGGAACTGCAGGAGATAATACAGTTCCTTAAAGAACCCAAAAAGTTCCAGACCCTGGGCGGCAAGATACCCAAAGGCGTGCTGTTGCTCGGGCCTCCCGGAACCGGAAAGACCTTGCTGGCCAGAGCGGTTGCGGGGGAAGCGGGAGTGCCTTTCTTCTCAATATCAGGCTCTGATTTCGGTGAGATGTTCGTCGGTGTGGGCGCGGCGCGTGTCCGCGACCTTTTTGAACAGGGAAAACGCAACGCACCCTGCATCATATTCATAGATGAAATAGACGCAGTCGGCCGTCACCGCGGAGCGGGACTGGGCGGAGGACACGATGAACGCGAGCAGACGCTCAACGCCCTGCTTGTAGAGATGGATGGTTTTGAATCCAATACGGGCGTCATCATAATAGCCGCAACAAACAGGCCCGATGTACTGGATCCGGCGCTTCTGCGTCCGGGAAGGTTCGACAGACAGGTTACCGTTAACAGGCCCGACATCAAGGGCAGGGAAGGTATATTAAAAGTACACTCAAAGAATGTGAAACTGGAAGAGGGCACGGACATGTCCATAATAGCAAAACGTACGTCAGGTTTTTCCGGCGCAGATCTGGCAAACCTGGTGAACGAAGCGGCACTGCTCGCGGCAAGGCGCAATAAAAAAGCGGTCGGAATGGAAGACCTCGAGGAATCAATCGAGCGCATCGTGGCCGGCCCCGAGAAAAAAACCAGAATCAGCTCAGAAAAAGAAAACAGGAACACCGCTTATCATGAAGCGGGACACGCAATAGTGACCAGGTTCCTGCCCGGTACGGACCCGGTGCACAAGATATCCATCATACCCAGGGGGATGGCGATGGGTTACACGCTGTCACTGCCGGTGGAGGACAAGCACTCTTATACCAGGACTGAACTGACAAACATCATCACAATCATGATGGGCGGGAGGGCCGCGGAAGAGGTGGTATTCACGGATTTCACCACCGGCGCGGCAAACGACATAGAGCGCGCGACCGCCATAGCCCACAGGATGGTGTGCGAACTCGGCATGAGCGCAAAACTGGGGCCGCTGGCATGGGGCAAAAGCAACCAGGAGGTTTTCATAGGCAGGGACTTCATGCGCGAAAAGAATTACAGCGAGGACACTTCCAGAAAAATTGACGCGGAGATAAAAAATCTGGTGGACTCGGCACATGAGACGGCGATGTCCATTCTGTTGAAAAACAGGAAATTTCTCGACAGGCTCGCGGCAAAATTGCTTGAGAAAGAGACGATAGAGTCAGAGGAGTTCGAAAAAATGTATCAGGAGCACGCCGGCAATGGTAAAAAGAAAAAAGCCGTTTGACAGAGTGGCCATCCAGAAGGCCGTGAGGATGATAATAGAAGCGGTCGGTGACGACATCAACCGCGAAGGACTGCAGGAAACGCCCCGCAGGGTCGCGGACATGTACGCGGAGATATTTGACGGCATTGGCAAGGAACCAAATGATGTCATCAAGATATTTGAGGCCGAAGAGCATGACGAGATGGTCATATTAAAGGACATATCGTTCTACTCGGTGTGCGAACACCACCTCCTGCCTTTTCTGGGCAAGGCGCACATAGCCTACATACCGCGTAAAAACAAGCTGTTGGGACTTTCAAAAATGGCGCGCGTGGTCGAACTGTACGCCAAAAGGCTGCAGTTGCAGGAGAGGCTTACCACGCAGATAGCCGACACTATAATGAAATGCATAGACCCACTCGGGGTACTCGTTATAGTGGAGGCGGAGCACCTGTGCATGACCATGAGGGGTGTTAAAAAACCCGGGTCAAAGATGGTTACATCGGCCATAAGGGGAGTTTTCCGCAGGAACGAATCTTCGCGCAAAGAAGCGCTGGAACTCATCAGTAAGTAGGCCGCATAAACACGGCCTGAACACGTCGGTTTGGAGGCAGTATGGAACTTGAGGCAAGGGATAAAAAACTGCGGAACGACGGCTGTATCCTGATGGGCATAATAAACATAACACCCGACTCATTTTCGGATGCCGGCAGGTTTTTTAACCCTGCTGCGGCAGTTTCAGGCGCGCTGCAGCAGATAAAGGACGGCGCCGTCATTGTTGACATCGGAGGGGAATCAACAAGGCCGGGATCGGCGAGGATAACGGCGGATGAGGAAAAAAAACGAGTAATACCCGTCATAGAAGCGCTGAGGATGGCCGACAGCGGCATTATAATATCAGTGGATACCTACAAACCGCAGACAGCGGCAGCGGCCCTGGATGCAGGCGCGGATATTGTGAATGACATTACCGCCGGAACATTAGACCCTGTGATAATGGATATTGCCGCATCATATAACGCGGGTTACGTTATAATGCATATGCAGGGAACGCCGGAGAGCATGCAGGTTTCACCCTCATATTCGGATAAAGGCGTGGTGGAAGATATCAAGTCCTTTTTTGGTGCGAGGATAGAGGCGGCAAAAAAAGCGGGCATCAGGGAACAAAACCTGATCCTTGACCCGGGGATAGGTTTTGGGAAGACACTGAAGGACAATTACCTGATACTGGCGGGTTTGAGAGAATTCAGGATGTTTGGACTTCCGCTTTTGCTCGGGGTTTCCAACAAGTCACTAATAGGCTCCGTGACAGGAGCACCGGTACAGAACAGGCTCTCTGGAACGGCCGCGGCTGTGGCGTTATGCGCGATGAACGGTGCTGATATAGTCAGGGTACACGATGTTGCTGAGATGGGACAGGTTCTAAAAGTGGTCGAGGCATTTAAAAACCGTGACAAACCGGAGGGATAACATTGGGCGTCCGTTTTTCAACATTCGTCAGCACTTTTGAGAGCATGCGCTGGAACGACATCATGGACATGATACTTGTCGCTGTCGTTTTGTACAACGTTTTCCTCCTGCTAAGAGAATCTCGTGCGATGCAGATGTTAAAGGGCCTCGGATTCATCCTGATCCTGGCTTTTTTATCGAGGCTCCTCAAACTGGATACCATGACATGGATACTGACCGGGCTTTCCACCATATGGATTATAGCTTTCATAATAGTCTTCCAGCCGGAACTTCGCAGGGCGCTTGTCGGTTTCGGTCAGAACAAGTTCTTTAATTTCATATTCAAGGAACACACGCAGTTATACAGGGAATTGAAGGAAACGGCCGAGATACTGGCAAAAAAGAAGATCGGAGCCCTGATAGTGTTAGAACGGGAGGTTAACCTGAAGTCGTTCATGGACACGGGGACAAAACTTGACGCGGAAACATCTTCGGAACTGTTGATTTCCATTTTTAACACAAAATCGCCGCTGCATGACGGCGCCGTGATAATACGCGAAGGCAGAATAGCCGCTGCCGGCTGCGTGCTGCCGCTGACGCAAAAGGATGATCTGGATAAAAATTTCGGGATGAGGCACAGGGCCGCGGTCGGGATATCAGAGGAGACTGACGCCATAACGATAATAGTCTCCGAGGAACGTAAATCCATATCACTGGCGATAGGCGGCAAGATAACACCGGACATAAACGGAGAGACGCTTCTGGAGATACTCTCCCTGTACGCACCCAAAACGAGATAAGTATATTTGAACGGCAATATACTTAAAACAAGGAGCGCAACGTGAAAGAATTCATCAAAAACCTCTTCGTGGGCAACTGGCAGTATAAACTCCTCGCAATTTTTGCCTCGTTCGCGCTATGGTATTATGTAGCGAGCGGCCAGACACTTACCATCAACATAACCGTCCCTGTTCAGCTTGATAATTTCCCGGCAAACATGAAAATAACCAACAGGATGATAAACTCGGTGGAACTGCAACTGGCAGGCAGGAGGGATATCATAAACAACCTGACCCGCAACAGTTTGAAGGTCAAAATAGACATGAAAAAAGCGGTTGAAGGCAAGAATATCTATACCATCAACCAGAAAAACATAAAAGGGTTGATCCGCGGTATTGAGATTAACAATATATCGCCATATCAGGTGGAGATAGTGCTGGAAAAAACCTATGGTGAAAAGGCGGAACAATAGTGGCAAAGTTATGCGTGAACATAGATCATGTGGCAACAGTCAGGCAGGCCAGACTGGATGTGGTGCCTGATCCGCTGGAGGCCGCCCTCATCGTTGAAAAAACCGGGGCTGCGGGCGTTACAATCCATCTGCGTGAGGACCGCAGGCATATTAACGATAATGATGTTACGCGCATCAAAAAAGCGCTGAAAAAAAAATTAAACCTCGAAATGTCGCTGGCGCCGGACATCGTAAAACGCGCGCTCGCGGTGAGACCGGATGAAGCCACGATAGTGCCGGAAAAGCGGCAGGAACTGACGACCGAAGGAGGGCTTGACGCGGCCGGTAATTTCAAAAGACTTGAAACGGTCATAACATCCATGAAAAAAAGGGGTATTACTGTCAGCCTGTTCATAGAACCTGACACAAAGCAGATACTGGCGTCGAAAAAAGCGGGTGCTGATTTTATCGAAATCCACACCGGCGCGTACGCGCGTAAAACCGGCAGGGCAAGGGCGCGGGAATTTGACAGGATAAAAAAAGCCACGGTATACGCGCTTTCACTGGGATTGGGCGTGAACGCCGGCCATGGCCTTACTTATGACAATGTAGCCCCCGTGGCGCACATACCCGGTATGGTTGACTTGAATATTGGACACAATATCATAGCCAGGGCCCTGTTTATCGGACTGAAAAATGCAGTTGAAGAAATGATAACCTCGATGGAACGGTAAAATGGTAAAAACAGTAAAAAAAACCGCGCATAAGGGCCACGACAGGACGGAACGCATGGTCGCTGCGCTGGCGCATGAGATAAAAAACCCGCTGAATTCCATGAAGGGTGCGAGCCAGTACCTGCATGACGCTTACAGGAATAATACGGAGATAGCCGAATTTACAGGCATAATAATTGATGAGATAAACAGGCTGGAGCGTTACCTGAACGAATTTTTGAGCTTTTCACGCGGGACAACACTGCGGTTAAAAATGACAGACCTGCAGAGTTTTGTAACGGGCACGGTAATGACGGTTAAACACTCATATCCGGTGGAGATAAAAATAACCGTAAAAAAGGCATCTCTGCCCGAGGTGGAAATAGACGCCGAACAGATGAAGCAGGTCATGGTAAATTTTCTGTCTAACGCGAAAGATTCCCTCAAAGGCAATCCCGCGCCGCATACCGAGATAATTCTGGATTCGGACGACAGGAACGCTGTGATATCCGTTAAAGACAACGGTAAAGGTATTGCCCCCGAGGTGTTAAGGCATATCTTTGAGCCGTTTTACACCACCAAGGAATCGGGCCTGGGTATTGGGCTTTCAATCTCCAGGTCAATTGTACAGCACCATGGCGGCAATATAACGGTTGAAAGCAAACCCGGAAAAGGGACGCAATTCAATATTATAATTCCTCTCAAAAGGAAAGGACACCGGGCAAAATGACAAAAAGGCGCATACTTGTAGTGGATGACAACAAGCCCTCGTTAAAGGTCATATACGCTATACTTACGCAGGAAAATTATGACGTATATACCGCTTCGTCACCGCTCGAAGCGCTCGAGGTCCTGAAAGGGGAGACCATGGACCTCATTCTCATGGACCTGAAAATGCCGGGGATAGACGGGCTGGAACTCTACAGCAGGGCGAGGTCCATAGACAAGGACGTCTCGGTTATTATAATGACGGCATACGGCACGGTTGAGTCGGCCGTTAAAGCGTTAAAACTCGGCGTCGACAACTACCTGCAGAAGCCGTTGAATTTTGAGGAATTAAAGGTCACCATTTCCAAAATAATGGAAAAGATAGAGATGCGCGAGGATCTTGCAATGCTAAAGGGCGAGAGGCACGGTGAGAATATATTTGAGAACATGATTGGCAAATCCAAAAAGATGAGGGAACTATTCAAAAAAATAACCAGCATAGCGAGATCGGATTCAACGGTTTTAATAACCGGCGAATCCGGGACCGGTAAGGAAATGGCGGCAAGAGCCATACATAACATATCCAGACGCTCGGCAAATAAAATGATAGCGATAAACCTGGCCGCAATACCCGAAGGATTACAGGAATCCGAGTTGTTCGGTTTTGAAAAAGGCGCGTTCACGGGCGCCTACACCGCAAGGCAGGGAAAATTTGAACTCGCCGACAGGGGAACCATATTCCTCGACGAGATAGGAAACATAAATTACAGGGCACAGGCAAAACTTTTGAGGGTGCTGGAGGAGAGGAAGGTGGAACCGCTTGGCAGCAACCATCCCAGGCCCATTGACGTCAGGCTATTAAGCGCCACTAATTCCGACCTGAAAGCATCCGTCGTGCAGGGGGCTTTCAGGGAGGACCTTTTTTACAGGCTGAA
>JAJFUW010000187.1 GCA_021372235.1 Spirochaetia bacterium | reverse complement strand
ATATAGCGGCGCAGAGGCCGGGTGAGACGGGCGAGAACCTGCTCCAGTGTCTCGAGAGGCGCCTTGACAATACCGTTTTCAAGTGCGGTTTTGCCAACTCGCGCAGGGAAGGCAGGCAGATAGTGCTCCATGGACATATACGTGTAAATGGCAAGACGGTAACCATACCTTCATACGAAGTAAGGCCGGGGGAAAAGGTATCGATTTCCGCAAAGGGAATGGCCCTGGTAGGCGTGAAGAAGGCAATGACCGACGCTCAGAAAAAGAGGACGGTTCCCACATGGCTCGAAATGAACTTTGAAAAAGGTGAAGCCACTGTAAAGAACGTGCCGGTAAGGACAGATATAGCCCTTCCGATACAGGAACAGCTGATCGTCGAATTGTATTCCAAATAAATAATAGGAAAGGGGTTACCACTAATGAAATGGAAAAACTTACAGAAACCAAAAAAACTTGACAAAGAAGAATTAAGCGAAAAGTTTGGACGGTTCGTATGCGAGCCTTTTGAACGCGGTTACGCGATTGCGATAGGCAACGCGCTGCGCAGGATACTCCTCTCATCCATACCTGGAGCGGCTATTACCTCGGTCAGGATAGAGGGTGTACAGCACGAGTTCGCCACGATAAAGGGAGTAATGGAAGACGTATCGGAGATAATCCTGAATTTAAAGCAGTTGAACCTGGTGTTTGAAGGCGATACGCCGAAAAAAATATATCTGGAAGCCGGGGGCGAACGCGAAGTTACGGCCGCAGACATAACGAAGGACGCTGAGATCAAGATACTGAACCCCGAACTGCACATAGCAACGCTTACATCGCGGGAAGCGAAGATATCCATGGAAATGGAAATTGACGTGGGACGCGGCTATGTGACTGCTGACAAGAACAAAAGGGCGGACATGCCCATAGGCACAATCCCGATGGATTCTATATTCACACCGGTGACCAACGTAAAACTCGAAGTTGAGAATACGCGTGTCGGCCAGATAACTGACTATGACAAGCTGATTCTCGAGATAACCACGGACGGCAGGATATCCGCGGAAGCTTCGCTGACACAGGCATCGCTGATACTCAGGGAATACCTGAATATATTCATCAGCCAGGAAGGCACCGTTGAGGATATCAAAGAGGAAAAAATCGACGAAGAGAAGGAAAAACTCAAAAACATGCTATCGAAGAGCGTGGAAGAACTGGAACTTTCCGTTCGTTCCTCAAACTGCCTGAAGAACGCGAACATCAAGTCAATAGCGGACCTCGTGACAAAATCCGAAGTGGACATGCTGAAGTACCGCAATTTCGGCAGGAAATCGCTTAACGAAATCAAAGAAGTGCTCGTTGAGATGGGACTGGGCCTCGGAATGAAAGTCGACAAGGACATGATAAAAGATATCAAGAAAAGTGTGAAAAAGTAACCGTACAGTTTGGAACTGAAATATGAATACTGACAGCTTAAAACAGGAGAGATATCAATGAGACACGGAAGGAAAGCAAAAAAATTCAGAAGGGAAATGGGCCATAGAACGGCCCTTTTCAAAAACCTCGCCCGAGAGTTATTGCTCCATGGCAGGATAAGGACGACCGTCCAGAAGGCGAAATACCTTCGCGGCGTTGTTGAACCACTTATCACCAGGGCAAAGGTGGAAAACCTGAACAACATCAGGGAAGCCGGCAGGGTAATAAAGGACAAGGCTCTTTTGACAAGGCTGTTCAAAGAGATAGGGCCTTTTTTCAAGGACCGCAAGGGTGGCTACACGAGGATAATGAGGCTTGAGAACAGGCCGGGAGACAACGCAGAGATGGCTTTGATCGAACTGGTCGGGGCGGATAGCCTGTATAAGAAGGAAGACCCCAAGGAAGCGGGCAAGAAAGACAAGAAATCGGCAGAACCGAAGAAATCCGAAGCCAGGAAAGAAGTCCCAAAAGAGGACAAGAAAGAGCCCGGTAAGGAAGAGAAAAAGGAAAAAAAGGCCGATGATAAGGCCGCGAAATAACTTCTAATCTATAAGGAGGTTGTGATATGGCATTAGTTGGAACAAGGGAAATGTTCAAAAGGGCCAATGACGAAGGCTATGCAATAGGCGCTTTTAACGTCAATGACATGGAAATCGTACAGGGAATAGTGGATGCCGCGAAAGAAGAAAAAGCACCGCTTATCCTGCAGGTATCAGCCGGTGCCAGGAAATACGCCAGACAGGGGTACCTGCTGCATCTCGTACAGGCGGCCATAGAAGATTCGGGTCTGCCTATAGCGCTCCACCTCGACCACGGCGAAGATTTTGAAATATGCAAAGCCTGTGTTGACGGCGGATTTACATCGGTCATGATAGACGCTTCCAGGCTCGATTTTGAGGGCAATATAGCGGAGACAAAAAAAGTGGTTGAGTACGCACACGCAAAGGGCATACCGGTAGAAGCGGAACTCGGCAAACTGGCAGGCGTGGAAGACGCGGTCAATGTCAGCGAAGCGGATTCGAAGTTCACGAATCCCGCGCAGGCCGCCGAGTTCGTAAAAAGGACAGGCTGCGATTCGCTGGCTGTCGCCATCGGCACAAGCCATGGCGCCTACAAATTCAAAGGTGAAGCGAAGCTTGACTTTGTAAGGCTCGAACAAATCATGAAGGTCCTCCCCGACAAATATCCCCTGGTACTGCACGGAGCCTCCTCGGTCCCGCAGGAACTGGTGGAAAAATGTAATAAGTACGGCGGACAGATGCCCAACGCAAAAGGCGTTCCGGAAGATTTACTCAGGAAGGCCGCGGCCATGGGCGTGTGCAAAATCAACATTGACTCGGACCTCCGCCTGGCAATGACAGCCACGATCAGGGAAGTGTTCGTAAAGACTCCCGGCGAGTTTGACCCGCGCAAGTACCTCGGGCCGGCACGCGACGCGATCAAAGCGGTTGTTAAGAACAAACTGAAGAACGTGCTTGGCTGCGCAGGCAAAGCCTAAGCGGCAAGGCAACATAGAAAAAGGCGCGGAGCAATCCGCGCCTTTTTCATTTTTATGGGGATTAGCAGCATATAATCGAACCGTTTAAGATACATTCTCCCTCCGGGAGAAGGTTAGGATGAGGGGTGGTTGATAATCCGGTAACGGAGCAAAAATACACACTAAGAAACATCGCACTTCAATGCGATTGGCATTGATGGATATCCGGAATCATGATAAAGTATCTTTGATCATATTGGTTTTGCGGGTTGTCGGGAGGGTTATGATGAAAAAAGATTATAGGTTCAATATAGTCGGGATTTTTTATTATATTCATTAGGCGTAATAGTCACAGACCTGGTTTCAATCAGGCCCTCAGGCAAATCACCTTCAGATTTCATGTTGTTTAATATCATTGATATTAAAAATTACGCGCCGCAAAGAAATATATAAAAGATAATAGAGACCGGGAGGCATCCGGCAAAAATGGGGGCAATATGAAATCACATACAGCTTATCTGTGGTTCAACACCAAAAAGCATAGGGAGTTAATCCGAATAACAGACGACGTTGAAAAAGAGCTGGTCAAATCCGGCATCAAGGAAGGTCTTTGCCTTGTTTCCGCCATGCACATTACCGCCGGCGTCTTTATCAATGACAACGAATCAGGCCTGCACCAGGACATAGAGGAGTGGCTGCAGAAACTCGCGCCCCGGGGCCCCGATTACCATCACCACCGCACGGGCGAGTCCAACGGCGATGCGCATCTAAAAAACCTCCTTGTGGGGCACGAAGTGACAGTTCCGGTCACGCAGGGCAAACTCGACCTGGGGCCGTGGCAGGAGATATTTTACGCGGAGTTTGACGGACAGAGGAAAAAAAGACTGGTTATTAAAATAATTGGGGAGTAGTGGTTCCAAGTTCCAGGTTCTACAGCAAAAAGAAAAGGCGGCTTTTAGGCCGCCTTTTTTTGTTGTTATTATTAATTTTATTTAAGGGCAAGGAAATCCTGTTCAAAAACCTGTTTGGGCCTGAACCCCACGTACTGTCTCACCACATAGCCCTCGCGGTCTATGACAAATGTTGTCGGTATTCCGCGGATGCCCCCGTACTGCATGGCAAGCTTCTGGTCGGCGATTCCTGTGGGATAATTGACCTTGAAATCCCTGATGAAACCCGATACTTTTGACTCTTCATCAAGGGCGGCTCCCAGCAGGACAAGGCCGTCATTTTTATGCTCGTTGTAGAGTTCTATGAAAAACGGTATCTCGGCCTTACAGGGCGGGCACCATGTCGCCCAAAAATCAAGAATGACAACCTTGCCGGTGTAATCGGAGAGTTTTACCGTGGAACCGTCAGGCGATGGTATGGAAAAATCAGGCGCCCTGTACGCGTCCGCGGGGCGCTGCGTTGTTGTCCCGTAATCGGACGCAACCGACCCACCGGCTGCGGCCGGCGCGGGAACCTCATCTTTTGAACACCCGGAACCAATAAAAAGGGCCGAGGCCAGTAGCATTGTCAGTATAACCGCAAGACGTTTCATCATATCACCTCGAGAATTTATTCAAAAATGAAAGCGAACCCGCCAACTGCGTCAGCCCGCCGGTAATCATCAGGATACCTACTATAATAAGCAGGATTCCGGATGTCCACTCTATTATGTTCATGTGCTTTTTTATTTTGTCAAATGCCTTAAAGAACAGCGTAACAGACCAGGCTGTCAGCATGAAAGGGATACCCAAACCCATGGAATATACCGTGAGCAGGCCTATGCCTTTTCCGACGGTCCCCTGTACCGCGGCTACGGCCAAAATGCTCGCGAGTATGGGGCCGATGCACGGGGTCCAGCCAAAGGCGAAAGCCAGGCCCACCACGAACGAACCAATCACTGTCACGGGTTTGTCCTTTGTCCGGAAACGTTTTTCCTGATACAGAAAAGGGATACGAATCAGGCCCGTGGTATGTATTCCGAATATTATTATCACTATTCCGGCGGCAATCGATATGGGCCGCAGGTACCTGAGCATCAGTTTGGTAACCGCTGTTGCTGATGCGCCAAGCAGGACAAAGACAACTGTAAAACCGAGAACAAAGAAGAGCGAATTTATGAGGACTTTTGACCTGATAGCTTTCTCATCCCCACCCGAGGTAAGTTCCTGCACGGAAAAACCGGAGATAAATGATATATAACCGGGTATGAGCGGCAGGACGCAGGGGGAGAGAAATGATATCAAGCCGGCCGCAAAAGCGCCAAAAAATGAGATGTTTGTTGTGAAAGTCTCTTCCATTATACCGTCCTTTTGTTGTTTTGCTGCGGCCGTTTGTGCTTTAAATTTCGCATAATTACAGGTAAAAGTCAAGATGCTAAAGGTTGTTTTAGTATGATGCCCGCAGGGGGCCATAACTGATGTGGGGAAAAAGGGAGATAATGTTGTAAAAATAGACGGATACAAATAATGGCATGGATGACCGGGGAAAGCGAGAGGAAAGGTGGACCTACGACGACTTGCAGAGATGGTTACGAAATATTATTAACAAACGAGTATAATTGATTAAACTCCCGCCCCCACCCGCCCTTGACTGTCAAAAAAATAGTTTGAATTTCTTTGTTGCTTTTAGGCGTCCTTAAAACGTGTCTATGAAATATTTGATTGCCATACTTTATCTTGCCGAACAGGGGTCAAAGGAACGTTACAATAATAGGGCAGGGGAAGGTAATTGAAAATGATAAGGACTGTTATATAGTTTGATTTTGTTCTTTACCAATTTAAAGAGAGTCCACACCTGCGAATTTGGCATTTGTAGGTGTTTGGGAGAGTATAATAGAGTAAGCCGGCGTAGAAAATGCAGCCAAATGAAGCCTATATTTTAAAGGGATTTTAGGTGATTCCTGTTAGAAAAATGTTATTGGCTATATTTATATGGTAAAAACAAGGAAAAACAACAAAAAAAGAGTATTTACAAGGCGCGTTTTTTGAGGTAAAATTGAGGAAGTTAGAAAACGGTAAATAAATGCTTGTGAACAAAGGATTTTTAAGGCAAGCGGTAAGATTTACTGCCCTGATTAAAAGGGATTGAGACGCCCGTGAACGCCTGCCGTTTATACCGGGCTTGCCGTTGCCGTTGAGGGCCTTCCATATATCTGTAACGGTTTTGTTTATCTCGTCATGCGCTTTATCATTCTGCGCATTTCTTTCCTCGGACTTTTTGTCTATCTGTTCCAGTCTGGCCATAATCGCTATCAGTATTTTTCCGCTTTTTTTATTCTTGCCCCCATCTTTCGGCTTCTGTTTTTTAGTTAAATGCTCTGCGGTCGTCCCCGCAACGGCAAACGCAAACAATCCCGAAATAGTCATGCCGTCAAACGGAACGTTCACGGAGTTTATAGTGGCGATATAGTCGATAATAAGCGTTCCGACAAGCGTCAATATGTACATCCAAAACTTTCTCTGTCCTTTTACCATGTTCGCGCTCCTTGACATTTTGTCATAGGTCTGTTATATTTACACCAAAAGGAGGTGAAAAAAATGAACCCACTATTCAAGAACCTCGAACCAATAATGAACCTGCTTCAAAACGATTGGCCCTTACTTCTGCTTTTAAACATCGGCAGCCTTATAGGAATAATCCTTCTGTCTATTTAAATTCCGGCGGCCATTCAGTTTTAACTCTTTTTATGGCCTTAATAACCTCGGGGTCTTTTAACGGGTCGTATTCTTCCGGTGGAGGTGGAGGTTTCGGAGCCTCAGGTTTCGGTATCCTCGGAGTATTGATAGACCTCGGCATCGCTCTTATTCCCTCAAATCCCGGATAGTGATTATAGTTATTTTTAGGTCTTGACTCCCCAAGTTTTACGGTTTCCTCTATAAACTTCTTAAATGGAAATGAGGCCGCATATTGCGTCCCTAACATAAGGAGCGGTATTACGCTGGCCTCACTTGTCAAGACAACTTTTCAGCAAATTTAAGGTGGTTTTTCCTTAACTCACCATCCTGTAATATGGGTCCTTATCATAGACAACTGACGGCGTAAAATAGTTCAACGACTGATGCGGAATCTCATCA
>JAJFUW010000181.1 GCA_021372235.1 Spirochaetia bacterium | reverse complement strand
TTCCCTTTTGGCTCGTTCCTTCTCCTACTGTCTCCTGGCTCGTTTCCTCAGTTAGGCTATTATCCGTCTTTGCCTTTTGGACCCTGGACCCGCCTTCCGCCCTTTGTGCCCCGGGCCCGCCCTTTACTTCCCTTGTTTTATGGCTTATTATTATGCTATAGTATATCAAACAATTAAGGAGTGCTATTATGCTCGAAATAAAAAACTTAAAAGTCGGTATATACGGTAAAGAAGTCCTAAAAGGCGTCAGCCTCACAATACCTGACGGCGAGACTCACGTCCTTTTCGGGCCCAACGGTTCCGGCAAGACATCCCTTTTGATGACCGTCATGGGCTATCCGCAGTATAAAATAACCGGCGGAAGTATCATGTTCAACGGCCGCGAACTCAACTCAATGCCCATTGACGAACGCGCCATGCTCGGCATCGGCATGTTCTTCCAGCGCCCGCCTTCCATCAAGGGCATAAAACTATCCGATATAACCGAAATCATAAAGGCAAAAAGCGGTACCCGCATGGACCCTGCTGTTGCTGCAAAGGCTCTGAACCTCGAATACCTCATGCCGCGCGACATAAACAACGGCTTCTCCGGAGGGGAGATAAAACGTTCCGAACTCATGCAGCTTTTCGCCCAGAAACCCGCCTTTATGATGTTCGATGAACCCGAATCCGGCGTCGATATAGAGAACATGAAACTTATCGGTTCCAAAATCAGAAACCTGCTGGAGCGTGATGTGGACAAAACTCAAAGGACCAAATCTTCTCTGATAATTACCCATACGGGTTACATACTTGACTATGCTGACGCCGACTATGGCTATACCCTGTTAGACGGCGTCATCAAATGCAGGCACGACGCGCGAAAATTGTTCGAAGATATACAACATAACGGCTTTCGGGAGTGTGACGAATGTCTGAATACAAAATAGAGGTAGAGGCCAAAGACCGCGAAAAGATAGAACGTGCGGGTATAAACCTGGACGAAAACAACCGTTCCGGCTCTTTTATGATGGCAAACGGCACCGTTTCGCATGTCACCATGCGTCAGGAGGGCATAGAGATGCTCTCCATACAGAAAGCAATGGAAAAGTACCCGTGGCTAAATGAAAAAATGTGGACGCTTGTCAATAAGGACAAAGATGAATTTACAAGAGATGCCTACGCCGACACTCAGTCTGGGTATTTCATCAAGGTAAGCAAAGGGGTAAAAGCTTACATGCCCTTTCAGGCGTGTTTCTTTGTAAAACAGGACAGGTTCAAACAAAAAGTCCACAACATGATATTTCTCGAGGAAGGCTCATTTTTGCACATTATAAACGGCTGTGCAGCGGCATCCTATCTCGCCGAGGGTTCCCACATAGGTGTGACAGAGATGTTCGTCGGCAAGGACGCCACGCTCATGTACACCATGATACACGACTGGGCGAAAAACGTGGAAGTCAGACCCCGTTCCGCCATCAGGGTCGAAGAGGGCGGCACTTATATATCAAATTACATTGCACTGCGCGACACAAAAATCACGCAGATGTTCCCTGTTGCGGACCTGGCTGGCAGGGGCGCCGTGGCAAAATTCAATTCCCTCATTCTCGCACCCGAAGGGTCTATATACGATACGGGCGCGCGCGTCATGTTAAACGCAGAAAACACCCACGCCGAGATAATCAGCCGCACGGTTTCCAACGGCGGCGATATCATAGCCCGTGGCAAACTGGAAGGCAACGCTCCCAATGTCTACGCCCACCTGGAATGTGACGGTCTCATGTTAAAGGACAAAGGCCTGATCAGCGCCATACCTGAGCTGGATACCAGGTTCAAGGACGTCAACATGTCCCACGAAGCGGCCATAGGCAAGATAGACGAGGAGCAGATACTGTATCTGATGTCCCGCGGCATACCAAAGGCCGAGGCTATATCCGCGATAGTCAGCGGGTTTATGGATGTCAAGCTGTTCGGCCTGCCCCCTGCCCTGGAGGAAGAGATTAAAAAGAACCTGAAATCGCTTGAAGGCGGAGGGATGTAAGGACAATTAATAATGAATAAAAAAATTTATAATGGAAAAGTAAGAACCTCCGGATTCAAATTTGTTTTTGTAGCCGCGACCTATATTGTTGCGTGAGCAGAAAAGGCGCCCAACGCGACCGCGAGGGTCGCGCCTACAAGGGCGATTTGGTATAATAGTCTTAGTGGCCGCGGGCTTATATTGATTACCCCATTATTTGTAGAATGTCACCACGTGCGTTTTTGTTATTGCTTCCGCCACGTCATCCTCTTTGCGCACTCCCAAAACCAGCAGTACGTTTGGCGGGAACTTTTTTCCCTGTATCTCCCTCGTTGCCAGTATGTTCAGGACCTCGTCCTGTATCTTTTCCGAAGCAAGGTGATAATCGCGCAGGTACACGATGAATCCCGGTGATTTTTTTGCGAACACGGGTTTCACCCAGCACGGGATATTTTCGTCCATCTTCATGCATCTCAGTTCGTTGTTTTCCAGCGTTGAGAGGTCCTTGTCTATGAGTTTTTTACCGCACACATCTGCCGATTCCATCATAAGCTTTGCCACATTGTGACGCTGATTATGGAAAAGTATAACCTCTCCCGGCTGGCTTCCTTTGGCCGCCCGGGTAAAAAATTCAAGTGCTTTTTCATAAGATTTTAACTCGGTCATGTTCCCCCCTCAGGCCTTAAATCACGATTTTCGGTTTACGGCCGCGGCCTCCGTTCGTTTTCCGGGCAACCACAGTCCGTAAACCGTTATTTTGGTACGGCTGATATTTCTTTACTGTATTTTGACTCCCTGCCTTTTTCATCGACCGCAGTTACCACAAAATAGACCCTGAGGCCGCTTTTTAGAGGCCCGACCTTCAGGTAATATTTTGGCGATGCCACCGGTGTCTTGGTCAGTTTGTAGTATTTACCGCCCGGTTTGTAGCTCATGTAAACGTTATATCCCGCTATCTTTACCTTTGAATCCTTGTCTATCGACCACTGGACCCATATCTTTTTGCTCTCAACTTTTAATTTTACCAGTTTTGGCGGATTCAACGGTTTGGGCGTCGGCGTGGGCGTCGGTTGTCCGACGTTTATCGTCATCCCCATCTTGTGCGACGACCCAAGCGAATCGTACGATGTAAATGCGTAATCGAGAGCGACGTCCAGGCCGTCAAAATTTCTGGAAAGGCCAAACCCAAAAGTAAGTCCCGAGAACCAGCCGAGGTCCGAAATAAACTGGTTTCCGTTAAACCTGTAACCGAGCCTGGGTTTGACTATGAAATCACTGAAATTATAACCGTATTCCAGGCCGAAATTTATTTTGAACGGCATATTAGCCGGATTAAGCGGCAGTACGCCGTCAAACGCTACGGCCATGTTATCTTTTGGCTCGTCTTCCGGCGTAAATAACCTGGGGATTTTATACGAAAGCCCGAATTTCAGGTTCAGCGGAAGCGGCGCGGACGGAGCACCGTCCACTCCGGGATCCATGGACATGAAAGAAACATTCTGGAACACTACTCCCAGGTCAAATCCCTGCAACATTGTGTTCATTATCATGCCGATATCCATGGCCGGTATCCAGCCCTCTTCGAGGGCTATTTTCTGGTTTATCAGTTTTACGGTCGCGCCAATTGAAAAAGACTTTGCCGCTTGCCAGCTGTAGGATACGCCGATAACCGTGCCGCCCGCGCCGTATGATTCGGCGCGGAGTTCCTGTTCCTGAGACCAGTCCCCGTCCGGCTCCTCTTTCTGGGTTACGATATCTTCAACCCTGACAAGCAGCGCCGTGATGCCGATGGAACCCCATATATCGAGGCCGAACTGTTCAGCCGGGAAACCGACAGCCAGGTATTCGTATGATGTCCCGCCAAAATTGGCGTTATGCATAAACGCAAACTGCGGGTTCTGTACCTTGACAAGCCCGCCCGGGTTCCACCAAGCCGCGTCCACATTGTCGACGAGGGCTGTGTACGCCTCACCCATTCCCGAGGGCCTGGCTCCCACGCCGAGATTCAGATACGGCGAAGCCGTTACGCCGCCGAATTCGGCGGCCGACAGGGCCGATGTTACGGCAAAGACCAATATTATTGCCGCTGTTATTTTCCTCATCTACGCTCTCCTCACAGAATTGTAGTTGTTATTGGCGTCTATTACGGGTTATAAACAGGATCACATTTGTAACAGACCAGCAGCCGTTCCACCCTGTTCTCACCCGACCCACCCGAAGGCTTGAGCACGACAAAATAAAGCCCTGTGACTATCCTGGTCCCGTTCTGATTTTTGCCGTCCCATTCAAACCTCCACCTGGAAGGTTTGTAATACGTGTCCGTCAATTCCTTTACCAGCGTGCCGTCCATGGCATATATGCTGACGGAAAGTGAAGGTTTTGAATGGTCATTCTCATCCGGCGGAACGTTGCCAACGTAAAAAGTCCTGGTCCCGGCTGCAGGGTTGAAAGGGTTAGGGTAAACGTGTGCGTCCCGCACTGATCTCGTGCCTGTCACGGACGCAACCGGTGTCTCTGTTACGGTAGGGCCTCCGGGTGTTGCCGTCATTGTCGGCGTTCCCAGATAAGGCGTCGGCGTGCTTGTCGATGTCGGACGTATGTCAACCCATCCGCAGACCTGTGTCACAACCGCCACGGGATCGTTTAAAAGCGCCTCGTGGTAGTTTGCGTTGATGGTCAGGTATCTTTGATCAGCTAATGAACCGGCGCCAAGCGGCCCCTGGATTGCCGGCAGTATCTTGTAGCAGTATGTATCGCCCCCCATTACGGTGGTATCGACATATGTGGTAACGTTAGCCGGAACTATGGCTACAGATTCAAAAGGATCGCCGCCTGTCGCGCCGACAGTCATCGCCCTGTAGATATGGTATGCGGTTACAGGGTATCCGGGCGTCGCGTTGGCATAGGGCTGCCACTGGAGCAGGGCTCCCTCCGCCACGGGCAACGCAGACCCGCCGTAAGCTGTTGTAACAGTTATGCCTGCCGGAGAGTCGTACTCGGGCAGGCTCGTGCCGGCGCCAAGGGTCAGGTGGTCATAATAAACTATAACGTAGTTATAACCCGGCGTCGGGTAGTTTGCCGGCATCTTACTCCACATGGCATAGTCAGTCTCCGGCGCGTAGATGATGGTGTCCGTGATGTTTGAAACCGAAAAGTACCTGCCTGTATTTACATCATATTTGTTTGCCAGAAAATTCAGGGACATGGAATAGTGGTATTTCCATCCTTCGGCTACGATGGCGCCCTGTGTGTTGACATTCATCGCGCCCGCAGTCAGGGTAATATTACCGTCGTATAAACCTGCCCGCTGTGATACAGAGGTTGCCGCGCCACCATTGGCGCTAAAGCTAAAGTAATAATAGAAACGTACAAAATCATAGCACGACATGTCGCCCGCTACAGATGTGACCGGATTTGAAGAAGCGTCGATGTAACAGCCAACATTCTCATACAATTTGCCTATCCTGTTTCCTGTGGCATTTGCATAATTTGTTAGGTGGATGTAGTGCGGCGAAGAGAGTGACTTTCCAGCCCACGTCACCCTGATATACATTCCTGACGGAATATTCACGTCGTCCCCGCAATTGCCGACCCCGCAGTTCGTCATCTGCGCGGGGGGCAAGGTCGAAATAAAGGTCCCGCCGGTCCAACTTGTCCAGTCATTTACTCCGCCAATGGGCGGATATTCCGTATGAGGTGGAGGACTCTGGTGGTTCATCCAGCACACAACGGGTTTAAAAGATTCCGCAAGCGATGTTGGGGTTATCGAAGCATCCCACGCATACAGCCATTCCGAGCTTTTAAAATTCGGTATCATTGAAGACACCAATAGAAGCAGGAATACCAATATAATAATAAAGACGGGGAGAATTGTTTTTCTCATCATAAAACTCCTTTCCCATTTTTAGCCTTGTCAAAATTATAAGTCATCCTCAAGCACTTGTCAATTGAAGATTTTCACCTTTATTTAAAGCCGTTTTTACATTTTACACGTAACCCGGGCCATCACTCTTACAAACTGCCTTACACGAACAAACCTGTATTCTTGCAATTATTCCATATTTATCTATTTAAATAACAGGTTGGAGCAGTTCAAACACAGGAATCCTCAATCTAAATGAAAAGGATATTTGGTTCTTTTGGAGCCTAATCTCCGTTTGAGGATTACGAAGGTCGGTTGCCTATCCGCAAAAAAGTGTTCTTCGCAAAATCATGCTCCGGTATTTATTGTTTCCGGTCAATTCTTGTAATACAACTGCATCGAATCAAAAATCAAAGCAGTTTTATGTTATTTATGGTGCAGCATTTTGAACAAATTGGTAAAAGTTTGTATTTCTTTAATTTTCGCCTAAATTCGACATATTTTTTCCCGTTCCATATATCCTTCAGACTGTCCTGTTTGACATTACCCATATCATAATTTACCATCGATACAGGGATACACGGGAATACCTCCCCGTACGGCGATATCACGATCCTCGCCCACGGATAGAGACAATAATCAACTTCGTTGAATAATGGGTCGGAATATCTTTCGATTGCTTTCCTGGATGGGAATGTGATCTGCAGGCCCGCGCTTGAATTGCGTTTTCTCAACTCCAGCATGGCTTCGATCATTTTATCTTTGTCAAGTGCAATTATCTCCTCAGGCAGGCTGCTAAGGTTGCCATGTCCCCCATTCACGGAACCGCCAAGGATTTTTCTGGTCTCGACACTTGATTTTTCGCTGTTGTAGGTAACAAGCCCGATATTCCAGTCGGTGATGCCTGTCTCCCTGACCTTTTCGAAGAGTTCCAGAAAAGCATCTTGGTTCATGGCAGAGACGTAAGTGGAAATCGACAGTTTGGGCATTTTTTTCCCCTCTTTTTCCTTTTGCCGGAACAAACTGATGCCGTCAAATATCTTAGCAAAAGCGCCTTTCATGCCCCTGACATCGTCGTGTATACGTTCAGGGCCATCCAATGATATCGTTATGCTGTTAATCCCGGCATCAATTATCCTGTCGACCACCGGTTGGGTCAAGAGCACGCCGTTTGTTATAAAATTAACAAGCAATCCCTTTGAAACGGCATATTTGGCTATATCGAACACATCCTCATAGATGAGCGGTTCCCCTCCGTGCAGAGTAAGAACCCGGGCTTTCATGGTCACGGCCTGATCGATCAATGAATTGATTTGTTCCCTGGTAAGTTCCTCGGAGTTCCTGCTGTGTATGAGGCTCTGCGTATTGGACTTTTCCGCCTCATTATAGTAGAAACACATCTTACACCTGAGGTTACACCTGTACGTCAGCAGGAGTACCACTGAAAGCGGAGGGAGAGCCTTACCGTTCATCATATAATAAGGCACACGGCTGTACATATCCTCGACAAAACGGGCAAGTAATTTATTTTTCTGCAGCAACCTGATTGCGGAATTAATAATCGTCAATGTGTTTTCTCCAGCCCCGAATGGGCATCAATCATAATTATTTTTCACCGCTGTCATCGGCCTTAAAGACCGCAATCACATTGGTATAGACAAAAATATAACCTTCCTTGCCCCCCGTGACCGATGCGGCGTAATTTATCATGAACGATTGGATCCTGTCGCCGTTAAAACTCCCCAGATACCCGCCGTGGCTGTTGTATTTATATATCTTATTCTCGGCGGGGGCATTCAGGTATATAACCCCTTTTGGCGTCACAGCAAGATTGGAGAGTGAATCGTAGAATTTTGGTGCCTTTATGGCAAACCCCCTAACAAAAGCACCATTGCGGTTGAACACTTTTATCTCTGGAATGTTTTTCTTGCCCGAATTCATCACATAAACATTATCGCCGGAGACAAAAAATTTGAAAGGGTTATACAATCCCGACGGCCCGTCGTTCCTTCCCGCAAAAATCTTAAACGTTTTTAAACCGTGGTCATATTTTGCTATCGTCCCCGTCGAATTGCCGAGGAAATAGAAGTTTCCTTCGTCATCTATGTCCATCCACACGATATCGTTGATCGCCTTGATCCTGTGCTCCGCCTTTATCCGAAGTTTTTTATCTATCTCAAGCACTTCGTCCTTTTTCGTAAGGACATACATTGTTCCGGTGGCATCCGCGACAGCCCTCAAAGCGCCCTGTTCGCCGAGCTCGATCTTACGCTGATTTTCACCCGTCAGTTTGTCGTTCACGTAGACGGTCCCCCGGGCATTGTCAACCGCATAGAGATAACCTCCAAATTCCGCTATAGAGGTGCAGCCTTTGTAGTTGTGCGCCCATTTTGCCGTGAGGTCAGGTGCCTGGATCTTTTTGCCGTCACCGATGCCGGATACAAAAAATTCAACAATA
>JAJFUW010000143.1 GCA_021372235.1 Spirochaetia bacterium | reverse complement strand
AAATTCTTGAAACAGAAACAAAAGCTATTAACAATCAATTATAAAGATTACTGTATACGCCGTTTTCTTCATGGCTTAATCTTCATCCGTATTTCTTTATCTGATGTTCAGTATCCTCTCTGCATTTTGCGTTGTTATTTCCTCAACCTCTGCCGCACTCAAGCCCTTTAGTTCCGCCAGTGCCTCGGCAATCGGCCTCAGGTAAGCCGGTTCGTTGCGTTTCCCGCGGTATTTCTGCGGTGCCAGCCACGGTGCGTCAGTTTCCAGCACCAGTTTATCCGGCGGCGTATTTTTTATGGCTTCCCTCAGCACCGCGGCGTTCGGGAATGTCATGACACCTCCGACACCGAGCGCATAGCCCAGGCCCGTAAACATCTCAGCGGCATCCGTGTCACCTGAGAAACAGTGAATAATCCCTTTTTTTGGCAGTGCGTATTGCTTCAACAGCCTGTACACGTCAGCGTGGGCGTCACGTGAATGTATAACAACCGGCAGGTTGACCTGCCGCGCGAAATCCAGAAAAATCCGGAAATAACGCTCCTGTACATCACGGTCCACCGGGCTTTTAAAATAGTCCAGGCCTATTTCACCGACAGCCGCCATATTTTTTTGCGTTCTATAGTATCCGCAATATTTTTCAAAGAACTCCTCATTATACTGTTCCACATAATGAGGATGAAGCCCCAACGCTTTGTAAACCCCTTCCGATTCAAACTGAGCGACCCTGTGGCACTCCTGTGCTTCGGCACCTATATTCAGAAACTTTACAACCCCTGCCTGCCTCGCGCGGACGAGCATTTCAACCCTGTCGCCATCGTAACGCGGATCGCAGAGGTGCACGTGAGTTTCGATTATCATTTGCATCCCTGCTTATTGGGGGGCTTCTGGCGAATTGACACGGGCCCCGGGACCTGCAACCTGTGACTTTTTTTCTTCCACTATCCTCGGGAACAATGCTTCGCCCTTGACTACTCTTATGCCGTTCCAGTCAAACCCGTATTTCAGGTCACCGTCCAGGTCAAGCGAAACAGAGGAATATTTCAAGCCGAGTTTCTCCCATATCCTGGCCGCAGTGGACGGCATCACAGGCGCCAACGCCAGCGAAGCCATCCTGGTCGTTTCCAACAGAATATGCAGTACGGATTCGAGCTGTTCAATCCGGCCATCTTTGTACAGGTTCCACGGTGCCTCATCCTCAATGAGTTTGTTTGCCATTCCGGTCAGTTTAAAAACCAAAGCCATAGCTCCGGTCAAATCGTATTTGTCCATTGCGGCGAAATACCTGTCCGGCATAGCGCGAGCCTCCGCCTCCAATGCCTTCATTCTGTCGTCCATGGCAGTTAAAGTAAGTTTTGGCGCACAACCGCCGCAATACTTTTCGACCATATTGTTGGACCTGCTGATGAGGTTGCCGAGGTCGTTGGCAAGGTCGGTATTGTAGGCGGCCTTTATGACATCTTCATTGAACTCCCCGTCTTCGCCGTTTGTAACCTTTGCCGCAAAATAAAAACGTACCGGGTCCGTCCCGTATTTGTTTGCCATCTCTATAGGATCCACCACGTTGCCGCGCGTCTTGGACATCTTTTCGCCCCTGTTCAGGAGGAATCCGTGGCCGAAAACTTCGTCCGGCAGCTTAACGCCCGCGCTCATGAGCATTATGGGCCAGATAATACAATGGAACTTCACTATGTCCTTGCCGATAACGTGCAATATATTGTCCGCCCCTTCCCATAGGGTTTTAAACTTATCCGCGTCAGTGGCAAAACCGGCGGTGGTTATGTAATTTATCAGGGCGTCGAACCAGACATAGACCGTGTGGCTGCTGTCATTGGGCAGTTTGATGCCCCAGTCAAGCCCTTCACGCGACACCGATATGTCCTTGAAACCCTGTTTTAACATGGAGAGTACCTCATTACGCCTGGACTCCGGACGGATCAGGTACTCGTTTTTCTCTATCATCTCCTGCAGTTTTGCCGTATATTTCGAAAGCCTCAGGAAATAGTTCTCCTCTTTTATAAGTTCAGCCGGCTGTTTGTGTATTTTACATATATTGCCCTCGTCCAGGTCCGACTGGTTGTAGAACGCCTCACATGCCGTGCAGTACCAGCCCTCGTAATGCCCCCTGTAGATGTCGCCGTTGGCCTCAATGCGCCGGAATAGTTCGGCAACGCTCTTTTCATGACGTTCCTCTGTTGTCCGGATAAAATCGTCGACAGAAATGTCGTACAATTTACAAAGATTCCTGAACGACTGTGCCATCATGTCGCAAAACGCCTTTGGCGTCATCCCCTGTTCCTTTGCCTTGCAGGAAACGTTCTGGCTGTGCTCGTCGGTTCCGGTAGTGAAATATACCTCATAGCCGCGCGCCCTCTTGTAGCGTGCTATCACATCAGCGGTCACTTTTTCATAAGCATGGCCGGCGTGCGGTTTTGAGTTGGCGTAATCTATGGCTGTGGTGATGTAGAAACGTTTCATGATGTCTCCTGTTATTTTGCCCAAAACTGGTATTACAATTTTTGCTCTCAAACAACCGCCGTTGCTTGGGACCTGAAACTTTAACCCCGGACCGTTTTATTCCTTTTCCCAGTTAACATCAACTTCCGTACCGCCGATTGAAGGCTCGTCCAGGACAACGTCAATGGGGCCTCCCGACTGTACCTGCTGCAGCTGCTGTATAAGTGAAGACTGGACGGGAGCCTCGTATTTTTCATACGACAGGCAACATAAAAGCCTGCCGCAGACTCCGGATATTTTCGTGGGGTTCAGGGGAAGTCCCTGGACCTTTGCCATTTTTATTGTGATGGGCATGAATGATTTGAGGTGGTTTTTGCAGCAGCATACTCTGCCGCAGATGCCGCACGCGCCGATTTTTTTGGCGTATTCCCTTCGACTTATCTGCCGCAGTTCTATCTTGACTCTCAGTGTCTTCACGAGGTCCTTTAACAGTTCCCTGAAATCCACGCGTTTTTCCGCCACAAAGAAAAACACGACCTTTTTCAGGTCATCGGAGTATTTGGTATCCACGAGTTTCATGGCCAGGTTACGGGATTCTATACGCCCGGCGCAGAAATCCTTTGCCCGTTCCTCCAGTTTGTCCTTTTTCTGTTCAAGTTGTTCCTGCCTGTCTGTGATGAATTCCATCACCTGACGCAACGGTGCGTAAATCCTGTCCGGTTCGACAAAAAAATTGGCGAGGGATACCTCGGCCTCGCTGGAGCCGTCCGCAGTCTCCGCAATGCATTTTTCACCCTTTTCCAGGTGCAATTTCTGCGGGTTGTAGTAATATATCTTTTCATCGTCTTTGAACTTCAAACCCACAACTTCAATCATTTGTCATTCCCGCCTTTCGAATTTCAAAAAATAGGTTATTAAACAGGATATTTATATTGGCGTTCGCGGACATATCCCGCGAAGCAGCTTCTATAAGCCCTATTATTTTCATGACCTTTTTGGGCGTATAATCACGCACCATTGCAGTATCTATGCCGTATTTTGAGCGCATTACACTTTTTAAGCCCAGTTTCTCCAACATATAATCCTTATAAATATACGATAAAAGTTTGAGTATATCAACCAAAAATATGCGCGCGATACCGCTTTTTTTTGTCTTTTTTTCCTTTTCTTTCGCCTGTTTATAACGTTCATCCAGGGCTTTTACCGTGTCAAATATTGCCTCAACGTTGTCCTGCTTCCGCGATATGGCCATGAAATAGGCCGCCGCGTCCGCTATTTTCCCCTTTATTTCCTCATAGCGCGCCGCTTCCCCTATCCTGCCGTCGGAAAATGCCGCCGCTTCCTTTATCTGCTGCAGCGTCCAATCGGGCCTTGCCTTTTTCAGACACCGTTCTATCTCCGCCTGGGACGCCCTTTTGACCTCTATCTCCCTGCAGCGCGAAATTATGGTCGGCAGCAGTATGTCCATCTGGTTGACTATCAGCATAATGACCACATCAAAATTAGGCTCTTCCAATTCCTTCAGAATGGTGTTCGCCGCTATGTCGTTGAGTCTCTCCGCGTCCTGGATTATCATTATCTTTTTCTTCAGCTGCATGGGCTTATACGCGTTCATATCAGAAAGCGGGCCCCGCACCAGGTCGACAACCAGTTCCGCTTTGTCCGTGTTGATGTACTGCAGGTCCGGGTGCGGGGTTATTTGCAGGCCGTCTTCGTCCAGCGTGCCCAGCACCCTGTCTATGAGCAGGCAGTTCGCGCACACATCGCAACAGTCGCCGTCGGCCGTTGGTTTCAGGCAGTTCATGACTTTTGCGAACTGCAGTGCCGTAAAATTCTTACCCGTATTTTCCCCGCCGCTGATTATGTAGGATGTTCCGGTTGTTTTACCCGCAATGGCGGACAGTATGGTCTTTTTGGCCGTCAGGTTGCCGGGTATGTCGCGCAGCGCCATCAGATCAGCCCCCTCTTCTCGAGGTGGAATATGGTTTCTTTAAAAACCGCGCCCGGGCCTTTGCCGTCGGTTGAGATAACAAGCGCTGTCTCTGACTTTTTTGCCTCTTTCAGGAAACCATCGCGGACCTTGCGGTGGAACGCAGAAGCCTCCTCGTCAAGCCTGTCCTTTTTACTGCGGCCTTTCATGCGGCGTGCCGCCTCGTCCGGGGAGACGTCGTAAATAACCGTTATATCCTCGCACAGGTTTCCCAGCGCGTAATCATTCAGCGTATCTATCCATTTGCGGTCTATCCCGCGGGCGTATCCCTGGTAAACGATGGTTGAGAGGTAAAACCTGTCGAGTATGACCGTATAGCCCTCCTCCAGCAGCGGTCTCAATGTTTCCTCCACCAGCTGGATGCGCGCCGCTATATATAAAAGAAGTTCTGTTTTTGGCTTCATTGCCGTGTGGGCCCTGTCCAGGATTACCGTGCGGATTTTCTCGGATATGGGGCAGCCGCCCGGCTCGCGCAGCAGCCTGGTCATCGGCTTTTTCTTTTTTATGTACTCGTAAACAGCCATAACCTGCGTGGACTTCCCGCTTCCCTCGCCGCCTTCAAATACGATAAGCGTCCCGGTATTTTTCTTCTCCGGACGCTTTTGGGGGCCTTCTTTTTCCTCTATTTCATCGATTACTATGGATTTTTTCTTCATTGTGTTTCATATTATACAACATCGCTGGTGTTTGGGCAAGGTGTGGCAGCAATAAAAAAAGGGCCCGGCCTAAGCGTAAAGCCGCCTCAATTGAGGTTAAACTTTACTCCTGGGCCCGGCCCCTTACATACTTTATGATCTAAATTGTTATTTATAGACCCTTATATTTTTGCTGTCATCCACCCTCTTTTTTGGTACGGGTGTCGGGGTCGGAAGCGTTTCTTTGTAGTCCATATAACGCGCTCCGGCGCCTTTCAGCATTTTTTGTATCTCACTGCCTTTGTCCGCGTAATACAGGGCGCTTTTATTGTTATCGTCGAACATCACTAAGTTCGGGCGGCTGTTGAGGATGGTCTTCACCATATCGATATTTTTATTTTGTACCGCTATATGAAGTACCGTCTTTTTTGACTGTGCTTCCGTGGCGTTCACGTCCGCTCCGGCCCCCAAAAGCGCCCTTGCCATATCAGTTTCATTATTTGTCACCGCCCAGTAGAGTGCGCTCCTGCCGAGGGTGTCCACGTTGTTAATGGCGGCGCCTTTTGTTATCAATACATTGACGAGATCCGGGTATTTTGTCATTGCCGCCCATATCAGGGTAGTCTTACCGCTAAAATCCTTCCGGTCCAGGCTTGTCCCGGGGACAAGCGCCTTAACCGCTGCCGCGGCCTTTTTAGTGTCTCCGTTTGCCATGAATACCATGGCATCGTTCATGTTTGTCTGTTTGTCATATAACCCGCTGTTCATCAGTATCTTAAGCGCCGCAGGCCGGCCGTAATATACAGCCAGTTGGGCCGCACTCAAACCTTCGTTATCCCTTACCCTGCCGTTAGCTTTTGCGTCTATCAGTATCTTCAGCGACTCAACAGCCCCGCTTACGGCCGCGTACTGCAGCGGCGTCCTGCCCTTTATGTCAGCCAGTTCCGTATTCGCCTTTTTTGAGAGCAGGTATTTTACTACCGCGGGCTGTTCATTATAGGCCGCATAGTTTATCGGCGTTATGCCGCTGCTTTTGGACGCAAGGTTGACATCAGCCCCTTCCTCAACAAACAATTTAACCGCGTCGAGTTTTCCGTTTGATGCGGCATATATGAGGGCTGTCATACCATAATAATCCTCATCGGTTAAAACAGACGGGTTTTCCTTTATCATGGCCCTCGCCTTTTCCGTCTCCCCCGCGTCAACGCTCTTGATCAGGTTCATGAAACCCGCGGCACAACCGGACAAAAACAATACAGCAACTGCAAAAATCAACACAGCCAATCCCTTTTGTTTTTTCATTTTATCCTCCTGGATTTTTTTATGATACGATTATACTAATTTTCCGGCCCCCTTGCAATACTTCTCTATCGTTTTCCATTCCTCGTGGTCCGCCGTCAGTTCTTTCCAGTAAGGAAAAGTCCTGCACTGGGAAGGCCTGACTTCGTATATCGTGCATTTTTTTTCCTTAAAAAATATGCAACCGCCCTTGAAAGGTGTTTTCAGCACCAGGTGCCCGAGTTCGCGTTTGGTGTATTTTTTTAGGAACTCATCGCCGCGCATATTGAGGGACTTTGCCATCCTGTCCGCTTCCTTGAGGTTCAGGTAAACGTATCCCGGCACTTCGCAGCAATTGCCGCATTTTAAGCATTCAAAATTGCGTTTTTTGTGTTCAAAAACAGCATTGTCGTCCATGTCAGCCTTTCGTTTTTATGATTTTTTCTTTTTCTGTCCTGCTCAAATTTTTAACAACACGTTCCTTTTTCAAAGCGGTGCTCTTGTCTTTGCATCGCTTTTTATATACAAGTTTCACGGGTCTGCGCGACGGCACGATGTATTTGGCTCCTTTGCCGGAGTTGTGCGCCGCAACGCGGTGTTTCAGGTCGTTTGTTATCCCGGTATAGAGTGTATTGTCGGCGCAGCGTAAAATATACAACCACCATGTTGTTTTCAATCCATTTTTAGGGGATCCGTTTTCTTTATAGCTCATAGCTTATTGCTCAATATTCAACTCTGCTTTATAGCCGTTTCTCCAGAGGCATTCATTTCTCTTTGCCGTTTTTTTGATGCTGTATTCGCTCTCCACCGCTACCTCTTTTCCCCACCCATACAGTGAATCGAACTTATTGTCCTTCGTCATGTCCATCTCCGAACAGTCCTTGTTTCCCGGGCCCCACTCCCATGCCAGCCATCCGACCTCATATTTGCTGCATTCGGAAAGTATGGTCTTGTACGGGATACCCGGCGCGCACCCGACCCCGGACGCGGCGAAGTCGCCGCAAACAATCACATTGTCCATACCTGACGCCGTCATGAGCGCGTCCTGTACCCTCTCAGGCGGGCTGTTGGGCCACCACATGTGTATCGAGTATATGGTATTTTTTGCGGGGTCTGCCCTGTATATGTCGCCGAAATACGCGTAGAACGGGTTCATGTCCTGGCCGCACTTTGGCGCGTCTATCATCACTGGCACTCTTATGCCAGCCTTCCTCATCTTTTTTATTGCCTCCGAATACCTTTTCACATAGTCCTCGACGTCGGTCTGCCAGTCGCCCATCTCATTGCCGTAATTGATGATCAGGTACTTCTCATGTTTTTTGACCATCGCCACTATTTCATTGTCGGTCCAGTAGGCGGTCAGCGCATTGAACGCCTCGTCACCCCATTTGCAGGTATAGTCATGGAGTTCTATTATCGGTATCATCTTATGCTGTGCGCATTTCTCCACTGCCTTTTCCAGCCCTGCCATGGTCCCGTCTTTTGTTGTCCAGACTATGCGCACACAGTTGGCGCCTGTCTTTGCTATCTCGGCAAACGCCTCGAGTTTATCCCTGTCGGTCCATATCGTCATCTTGTTGACCCCGCGCAGGATTATCTTTTCCCCGCATGCGTCATAAAGGAATCGGCCCTTGGCCTGAATGCCGTGGTACGGTTCCGGCGTCGGCGAGGGTTTGGCCGGGGTTGCGGCGGCCGGATCCGGACATAAGACTGCCAGGACAAACAGAAGCGATAATAATTGTCTCACAATATCTCCCTGAGGTTACCGTCGGACCGGCGCATCCGCCGGCCCGACAGAGAATTCTGCTTCGATGCCGTTTTTCACAAACTTCCCGTCATTTCCAAAATAGCCTATCTGTTCCTTTTTCACTTCGAGCAGTACATCAACACTCCTGCCCCTTTTCATATGTATCCTTCTGAACGCCACAAGTTGTTTTTTAGGGGTTTCAACCGGGGCATTCTTTACTTTCATATACGCCTGCACAACCTCATCCCCGTCATGTTTCCCGGTATTTGTTACTCTGACCTTCAACAACACCGAACCCGTTGCAGGATTGAGCTCCTGTTTGAATTTTGAATACCTGAATTTTGTATACGAGAGCCCGTACCCGAACGGGAACAGCGGTTTGCCCTCAAAATACCTGTATGTCCTGTTCTTCATGCTGTAATCCCTGAAATCAGGCAGGTCCTCAACAGACCTGTAAAAGGTCACCGGCAGCCTGCCGCCGGGGTTGTATTTGCCAAAGAGCGCTTCGGCTATGGCTGTCCCGCCCTCCTCTCCCGGGTACCATGCCTGTATTATTG
>JAJFUW010000105.1 GCA_021372235.1 Spirochaetia bacterium | reverse complement strand
TATAACACCCTGACTAACTAAATCAAGCCAGGTTCAAATTTTTTATTGCGTAATCTCGGTTAAACCTGCCGATATTTAAAACACTTCACAAAACACGTATCTGTTTCTGGAGTTTCCCCGGTTTTTTGGGGCAAAACGTAGAAAAACCTTGTGAAGTAAGGAAAAATCAAAAATAAAGATTTAAAAAGGAATTCCCCGTTTGTATACTCTTTTTGGCTAAAAAAATAGTGGAAAGAGTTTTCCCAAAAAGGAGGAATCCCCATGAAGAATAATAGCAAAGTTTTAGCGGAAGTGAAAGAAAGAATTGACAGGTTTGCGTTAAAAATATCATATGGTTTAAGCAGGCCAGGGAAGAAGTTTGTAAGACAGGTGAAATTCACTTGCCATGCCCGGTTGCGCGGGCCGCCCCCTGTTTTGCCATTTTTGCAAATTTTTACCCGTTTTCGACGCTTGACTGAAAGTCACATTTTGTGTTAATATGTGGCTGTAATTTCGTTCTATTTTAGTGCATATATAATATAGAAATTCCCTGGGATGTTCGTGTAGAGGCGGTTTTTTTGGTCCAACGCCTATTAAATAGGGAGCCAAAAACTTTGCGCTGTGTGCAGGCCCGCTTGCGGGAAGCCTAAAGCGCCTTGCGTGGCACCCACCTGTTTAAAAGGTCCAAAAGATCGTTTCTCACGGCATTTTGGGGTACAATAATACACTTGTTCCAGGTTCCAAGCGGTCTAAAAATCATGGAACATGGAACAGTTTTTATGGAAAAACGGTTGGGAGAAAAATGGCTGTAATTTATTTAAAAAGGGTCGAACTTACCGGCGCAAGCCGTCAGATATTGTCGGATACTCACGAAACTATTCGTGATTCTGTCTTATATATACCCGGCATTATCTGATCAGTTTTTTTTAATACAACCCTTTACGCTCCCACGGCATTCCATGTCCGTATTGCTATTATTGTGTCCGCGCATCCCTCTCGCACGGGCTCAACAGCACCAAGGCTGAGGGATATTTTGCTAACCATGGCTGACTAAAAAGATTTTATTTTTCCGGAGCGGCCTAAAAGTGCAGCTGCCGGATGCTGTTTTTTGTGTTTCAAAATCATACAAAACATTTTTCAGGAGGTTCCAGAAATGACGGTAACGATCATTATTGTGGCAGTAGTGGCCCTGGCCGCAGGCTGCGGAGCGGGCTTTTTAATCAGGAAAATCTTCACTGAACAGCAGATATCGAGTTCCCGGGCTTACGCGGCCCAGATTATCGAGAACGCGCAGAAAGAGGCGGCATCCATCAAAAAAGAGGCCGAACTCGAGATAAAGGACCGCAATCTAAAGGCCCAGTCCGAGTTTGACGCCAAGACCCGCGAGGAACGCAGGGAGATAAGCGAACTGGAAAAACGTCTGCGCTTGCGCGAGGAAAATTTCGACAAAAAGGTCGAAATGGTGGACAAAAAAGAACGCGAACTGAACCAGAAAAAAGCCGACATAACAGCCATGGAGTCCAGGGTCAAGGCCAAAGAGGAAGAATGGAACAGGCTGGTCGGCGAACAGAGGCAAAAGCTCGAGACCATATCCGGACTCTCGGCCGAGTCTGCCAAAAACGAGCTCATAAATTCGATGGTGTCCGACGCCAGGCAGGCTTCCCTGCTGACGATAAAAAGAATCGAAGAAGAAACAAAAGAAAACGCGGATAAAAAAGCCCGTGACATACTGACCACGGTCATCCAGCGCGTTGCCGCGGACCACACATCCGAGATAGCGGTTTCGGTAGTGCCGCTTCCAAATGAGGAGATGAAGGGCCGCATAATCGGCCGCGAAGGACGCAATATCAAGACGCTCGAGTCGGCCACGGGCGTTGACTTCATCATAGATGACACGCCGGAGGCGGTCACCATATCCGCGTTTGACCCCGTCCGCAGAGAGATAGCCAGGCTCTCGCTCGAGAGACTCATCCAGGACGGCAGGATCCATCCCGGACGCATCGAAGAGGTGGTCGAAAAAACCAAGGCAGACATGGACAACAAATTAAAAGAACTCGGCGAACGCGCCGCCATGGACGTCGGCATAACCAACATACACCCCGAGATAATAAAACTGCTGGGCAGGCTGCATTACAGAACCTCCTACGGCCAGAATGTGCTGAAACATTCCGTCGAAATGTGCTACATAGCCGGCATGCTTGCCGAAGAGCTGCACGTCGACCCGACGCTGTCGCGCCGCGCCGCGCTGCTGCATGACATAGGCAAGGCCATAGACCACGAACACGAAGGTTCTCATGTCAAACTCGGCGTTGAGATGGCGCGCAAATACGGTGAGTCGGAAAAAATCCTGCACGCCATAGAAGCGCACCATAACGACGTGGAACCCAAAACTATCGAAGCCATACTCGTGCAGGCGGCTGACGGAATATCGGCGGCCAGGCCGGGAGCCAGGCGCGAATCGCTCGAGAACTACGTGAAGAGGCTCGAAAACCTGGAAAAGATAGCCTCATCGTTCGACGGCGTCCAGAGAACGTACGCCATACAGGCCGGCCGCGAGATCAGAATCATGGTCGAACCCGAATCCATCGACGATATGCACTCCTACCAGCTTTCAAAGGATATAGCCAAAAAAATAGAAGCCGAACTCGAGTATCCCGGACAAATAAGGGTCACGGTAATACGCGAAGTAAGGGCGACGGAGTACGCGAAATAATGGGGTGTCACCTGTCTCAATAGAACGTGTGTCTCAAATGCCTCATCGGTCTCAAAAGATCGGATTATGAGTATGTTGTTTTTGAAAAGCATTATATTGAGACATATTTATTTGAAACGCACTTGAGGTGTTATGCATGCTGAACATTCTATTCGTTGGGGACGTTAACGGCAAACCCGGCAGGGAGGCCCTAAAGGCCATTGTTCCATCCCTTGTAAAAGAGAAAAAAATAGATTTTGTCATTGCCAACGGCGAGAATTCCGCCGCCGGTTTCGGCATCACGGACTCCACGTTCACCGACATGCTCTCGGCCGGCGTGGACGCTGTTACTCTGGGCAACCACCTGTACGACAAAAAAGAGGCCCTGCCCATGATTGAAAACGACAGCCGCCTGGTGCGGCCAGCCAACCTCCCCGAGGGCAACCCCGGCAGGGGGTTTTCCATCTTCACTATCAACAAGGACTCCAAACGCATAAACATTGCCGTTGCCAACCTGACCGGCAGGATATTCATGGCGCCGGTTGACTGCCCTTTCAGGGCCGCCGACAGGTTCATAAAAGATATCGGCGATAACGCCCGCGTCATAATTGTCGACATGCACGCGGAGGCCACATCCGAAAAAATTGCCATGGGTTTTTACCTGGACGGCAGGGTCACCGCAGTCCTGGGTACGCACACTCACGTGATGACCGCGGACGAACGTGTTCTGGAAAAAGGCACAGCGTACATAAGCGACGCCGGAATGACCGGGCCTTTTGACTCGGTAATCGGCGTAAAAAAAGAGATAATCCTGCGCAAATTTTTGACCGGCATGCCGGAACGTTTCGAGATAGCCGAAGACGACGTGCGTTTGAACGCCGTTTTGATAGCGGCCGACGAGGCCACAGGCAGGGCCGCCTCCATAGAAAGGATCCAAATAAAACATGGATAGAAAAAAACTCTTCACCGGCGGGCTCATGCTCGCGCTGTTTTTTTCCTCTTTTGCGGTCTATATGCACACAGCCGCACCGACGCTGGCTTTCGGCGACTCGGGTGAACTGATATCGGCAGTCTCCACGCTGGGTATCCCTCACCCCACGGGCTTCCCTGCTTATATACTCTCCGGACGTATTTTCTCCATGGTTATGCCCGGCAATCCGGCTCTGCGGCTGAACATGATGTCGGCATTTTTTGGGGCATTGACGGTCTCTCTCCTGTTTCTGGCACTGCTCTCATCCATGAAGGATGAACGGGACAGCATCTTACGGTATTTCCTCGCCGGCATCATATCCGCCCTGTTTATTTTTTCTTACACCCTCTGGTCCCAGTCCGCCATGGCCAGGATATATACGTTAAACTCCGCGTTCTGCGCGGGCGCCCTGTTCCTGTTTTTTCGTTACCGTGAGGACGGCTCCCCCAGATGGCTTTATATGCTCGGCCTGCTTACGGGACTGGGCTCCGGACTTCACCTGACATTCATACTACTCTCGGTATTTTTGTGGCTCTGGCTGCTGGCTTCGGATTCTAAAAATATCAAAAAATGGCTGGGGTGGACGCTTTTTTTCGCCTTCACGGGACTGCTGGTCTACCTCTACATACCGATACGCGGTTCAAAAGAGGTGGCTCTGCGCTGGCAGGAGATTACCAACTTAAAACAGTTTTTTTACTATATGACACAGCGCCAGTACGGGTCCAAGATGGCCACGCGCGATCTGGACGCCTACCTCTCCTTCTTTGGTTACATGAAAGACGTACTCCTGCGTGAACTCTCTCCGATTGCGCTGGTACTTTTCACGGCCGGCCTGGTAACGGGGTTCATCAGGAAAAGGTCCTCCACCCTGCTGATGCTGTCCGTGTTCCTTGCCAACATCCTGGTTATGGGGCTTTACGGCAACTACGCGGACCTAAAACTCTCGTTCCGCTACCTCATACCGTCCTACGCGGCCATGATGTTCGTAATAGCCTGGCTTTTCTGCGACATAAATTCGTACACTCGTAATCCCCGCAACACCGTCCTCGTCGCGTCGGTGCTGTGCGCCACCATGGCCGTGCTGGCTCTTCCTGTCAATTCTCACGAAGCATCAAAAAGGGACAACTATATCGCATATAACTTTGCGAAAGACATACTCTCCACACTGCCCGCCGGGAAAGCCACGCTTTTTGCAAGCGGCGACAATCTGATATACCCCCTGGCCTATTTCAAGATAACGCTCGGCATGTACCCCAATGTCACGGTCATGGACAACACCGACACTATTTTCAAGGAATCCAAACCGCTCATAGAAAAATCAAAATCAAACCAGACGCTGCACAACGTTTTAACCGCGCTTTCCGACGGGTACCCGGATATTTATTCTGCAACCATGATAGGCTCCCGCCTTTTTTACGAGAACCCGTGGGGCCTGCTGTACCGCATAACTCCGGAACCCGAGCCGGCGCAGGACTGGCAGTGGAAGACCTTTCCCTTAAAGGGCATAACATCAGGTCCGGCCGTGTTCCACGATTTTGAGGAACGCGAGGTTGTGGGCACATACCTGTACCGCCTGAGCGAATACTACAGGGGACGCAACGACCTCAAAATGTCGGAAGCGCTGCTGGCGCGCTCCTCTATAGCCGGGTACGATTCGGTGCCTGTCCTTGCGGGCGTGGCCATGCTCTACAGTTTCAGCCCGTACATCGATAACTATTTTAAAAAGGCTGAAGCCCTCTACCTGCAGGCGTACAAGCTTAACCCCGCCAATTACAGCCTGGTTTTTAACATGGGAAGTTTTTACGGCAGGATGGGAATGGCCAAAAACGCCGTGTATTACTTTGAACGGGCCGTCAAACTGGACCCATACAACTACACAGCCAAACAGTACCTGGCAAAGGCCCTGGAAGAGATGCGCATGCAGGCCGACGCGCAGGAGCAGGCGAAACAGGCACAGCAGCATTACGAATCCGGCAAGCAGCTGCTCGCGGAAAAAAGACTGGACGAGGCCATGGTTGAATTTGTTAAAGATACGGAGTTGTTCCCGGAACTGGGGCGTTCGTATTTCCATATAGGGCTTATATACTCCATGAAAAACCAGATAAAAAATGCCATACCCTACTATGAAAAGTCGCTGAAAAAAGAGCCGATGAACGCGCCGGCGCTCTCGAACATAGGGCTGTGCTATATAAGGCTAAAGGATTATAAAAAGGCCGCGGATTATTTTGAGAAATCACTCGCCATAGACCCGAACCAGGAGAGAGTCAAAAAGGACCTGGAAAGATTAAGGCAATTTTTGAACCAGCCTGAGCCGTAAACAAGACCGTAAAATACACCCCCCAATGCGTAGTTTTTATTTTTTTTAAGGTTATACCCCCGTTCAATCCAATTTTCGCGGCCATGAAGGTTGCGGCTACAAATATAAAAACCCTGCTGATGTTCCGCGGAATTTTATATCAAACCGTGAATTAAATCCCATTTACCAGCTTCAACCCGAACGCCAGGTTCTTTTTAACAGCCTTCAATGTCGGCGCCTCGGAATATATCCTGAGCAGCGGCTCAGTACCCGAGAAACGAAAAAGCAGCCACTCGCGCTCCGATAATATGTATTTGGTGCCGTCCAGGGTGCTGACACGCATTATACGCTTGCCCGCTATGGAGCCGGACGCCTCAAGGGAGCGGACTTTATCCATAATCTTTTCCCTTTTCTTTGCGTCAAACGTTACGTCCGCCCTGTCATACTCGTATTTGCCGTATTTCTTGTCCAGTGATGCGAGCACCTGCGACGGTTTCCTGCCCTCTTTTGCCAGAAATTCCAGCAGCAGCAGGTTTGACAGTATGCCGTCGCGTTCGGGCAGGAAATACCCGAACCCTATGCCTCCGCTCTCCTCGCCGCCTATGGTTGCGCGGTCCTGTATGATGAGGTCTCCTATGTATTTAAACCCGACGGGAGTCTCTATTATTTTTATGCCGTATTCAGCCGCTATCCTGTTCAAAAGCGATGTGCCCGATATGGTTTTTATGAAACGGAACTTCATTTTCCTGTTTTTCGCGTGGTGCAAAAGCTGTATGACCAGTGCTTTGTGCGCTGTTATGTAGGCGCCTTTGTCGCTCACAAAAGCCATCCTGTCGCAGTCCCCGTCTATGGCCACGCCGACAGCGGCCCCGCGCGATTTAACCTCGCGTTCCAATTCCCGCAGGTTGGCCCTGACAGGTTCCGGAGTAATGCCGCCAAAAAGCGGGTCCCTTTTGCCGTGCAAGACCGTCAACCCTTCATAATCCCCGAACAAAGCCTTTACAAACCGCTCCCCGGGCCCGTACATACAGTCAAATACAAACTTGATGCCCGACCTCTTTATGGCTTCTATATCCGCCAGCTTTGAAAGTTTCGCGGCATATTCCTTGTCCAGATTCAGCGCTATAACGCGGCCCGACCGTTTCGCAGGTTTTTTCCCCGTAAGGAGCACTGTTTCCACCGCGCGTGTCTCCTCCACGGTCGCACCCGCGCCGTATCGGTTCTTAATCTTGAACCCGTTATAGGTATAGGGGTTGTGGCTGGATGTTATCACGACGCCCGAATCCAGTTTTTTTTCAACGACAGCCCATGAGACCAGCGGAGTAGGCACGGCGCTGTCAAAAAGGTACACGGTAAATCCCGCGTCAGCCAGCCTGCCTGCCGTGAAAGCCGCATACTTTTCCGACATGAACCTGTGGTCATAACCGACCGCTACTTTTGGTCTTTTCACCCCGGCGAGCATGTTTAACGCATAAGCGTCCGTGACCCTGCCCAGGTTCTCAAAAGTAAAAGTTTCTCCTATTTTCGCGCGCCAGCCGTCCGTGCCAAATTTTATGATATCCATTTTACCTTCCCGTATTTGAATATTTTGTCATTATGGTCCCGTCTCCCAGCGCCGCGTCCGCGACCGTGCAGTTGTCCTCTATGACACATCCCTTGCCCAGCACCGAATTCCTGATGACGCATCCTTTGCCGATTTTTACCGTGTCCCATATAACGCTGTTCTCAATTACCGTACCGGTTCCGACTTTGACCCTGCCGCCAATAACCGAGGGTTTCTTTATGTCCGCGCCTTTCAAACTGCAACCTTTGCCCGTGGCGGAGCCCTTTTTACCCGAGAACCTTCCCTCCGCCACATCAAAATTGGCCTGCATGTACTTCTGTATCATGCCTATGTCGAGCCAGTAATATCCGGCCTTATATGCCCGCACTTTTTCCCCGGCCTTTATCATGCCCGGGAATATCTCGCGTTCGACCGACACATTGCGGTCCGGCGGGATGGATGCGATTGCTTCTTTTGAAAAAATATATATGCCTGCGTTTATCCAATTTTTACCGCCGTAACCCCTGTCCGGTTTCTCGGTGAAATCCCTGATCCGGCCGCGGCTGTCCGTTTCGACGAGTCCGTAGGATGACGGGTCCGCCACCCTGTGCAGTGCTATGGTGACAGATGCGCCCGCGCGTTCGTGCCCGTCAACCGCCTCTCCGAGATTTATATCAGACAGTATGTCCCCGTTCATCACTATCGTGGTGCTGTCCAGGAACCGTTCGGCATTTTTTATAGCCCCGCCCGTGCCGAGCGGATTTTTTTCGTCCGCGTAACTGACCTTAATGCCATAACGCCTGCCGTTGCCGACCGCTTTTTTTACCCTGTCCGGCATGTGGCAGACGCTCAATACGACATCCCTGACACCATGCTTTTTCAGCAGTTCAAACTGGTATTCTATAAACGGCCTGTTGGCAATAGGCGCCATACACTTTAAAGTGTTGACGGTGAGCGGCCTCAAACGCGTGCCTTCGCCGCCTATTAATATTAATGCCTTCATGACTGCCTCCCTTAAGAGCCTTAATTAATAATAAAAACATTGATTCCTTTCAAACCCGTCCTGTCCCTACTTGTCGCGGTAATATTCGTACGTCAGCGCTATGCCTTCGTTGAGCTTGACTTTCGGACTCCAGCCCAGGAGCCTTTTTGCCCTGGCACAGTTCAGGTAATTTGCCTTTAGGTCGCCTGCCCTGTATGGCGCCTGCTCGGCGGGTTCGCTGTAGCCGGTCGCTTTTTGGATGGCGGCATAAAGCATATTCACATCGGTTTTTACCCCTGTACCTATATTAAACGCCTCGTTGTTGCCTTTTTTAAGCGCTGCCACGTTTGCCGCGGCCACGTCCCCTACATATACATAGTCGCGCAGACATTTACCGCCGCCGTATATGACCGGTCTTTTGCCGCTCATTATCCGCTCGATAAATATGGCCACCACTCCCGCCTCGCCGTGCGGTATCTGCCTCGGCCCATATACGTTTGAGTAACGCAGAATTGTGTATTTCATCCCGTACCGGGCTGCGTAGAACCTGACATAATGCTCGCCCGTAACCTTGGCAATCCCGTATGGGCTCTCTGCCGTCAGCGGATTGTCCTCCGTAGCCGGCAGTTTTACATTTGAGCCGTACACGGTGCCGCCGCTCGATATAAATATGAACTTTTTTACCCCGGCTTTGCGTGAGGCTTCCATGACATTAACCGTGCCGCGTATATTTATGTCCATGTCCGTGACGGGGTCCCTGACCGAATCAGGCACGGATATCTGGGCCGCATGGTGGTTCACCACGTCGGGCTTTTCACGCGCCACTATTTTTGCGAGCATAGCATCCCGTATGTCTGCTTTGTAAAACTTCGCCTTTTTGTTCACGTTCTTCATATTTCCCATGAACAGGTTGTCGACTATGACAACCCTGTGCCCCGCCTTGATATAAGCGTCCGCCACGTTGGACGCAATGAACCCGGCCCCGCCTGTAACAAGTATCTTCATAGAACCTCCGCAATCCGAATTTAAAATCTAAAAACTCAAAACAACATGCACCACTTTCAGTCTTCAAATTTCAGTTTAGTATGCCGTGTTATGCTGAAATATCTCCAGCGCCAGTTTTACTATTATTTTTATGTCAAACCAGAACGACCAGTTCTCAATATAATACAGGTCGTATTTAACGCGCTCTTCGAGCGATGTATCTCCCCTGAGCCCGTTGACCTGCGCCCAGCCCGCCAGACCTGACTTTACCTTGTGCCTCTCCAGGTATCGCGGTATCTCGTCCTTGAACTTTTCCACAAAATGCGGCCTCTCGGGTCTGGGCCCGACGACCGACATGCTGCCGGTCAAAACGTTAAAGAACTGCGGCAGTTCGTCCAGCGATGTTTTGCGCAAAAACGCGCCAAAGGGCGTCCTGCGCGGGTCGTTTTCCTTTGCCCATACCGGCCCTGTCTTTGCCTCCGCATCAATCCTCATGGAACGGAACTTATATATTATAAACGGTTTATTGCCGCGTCCTATGCGCTCCTGCCGGTACAACACCGGCCCTTTTGACGTGAGTTTTATTGCCAGCGCTATGGCCAGGAACAGTGGGGATAATGCTATTATGACCAGACCGGAGAACAGGATGTCAAAGGTCCGTTTTACCATCCTGTTAAACATGTTGTTCAGCGGCAGTTCCTTGAGTTCGAACACCGGAATCCCGTACAGGTCTCCGTATTCCATCGATTTTGTTATAATGCCCAGCACGTCCGAGGCTATCATGAACTTGACCTTTTCATTTTTCAGTATAACATCCGCTATCTCTTTCCTGTTGTAGTCGGGTATCCCGACAAAAGCCGCATCGGCCCTGTATTTTTCCAGGACCGCGGATAACTCCCTGATACCTCCGAGGACAGGATAACCCTCAAATTCCCGGCCTTTTTTGAGGTATGTGTCTATTACGCCCACTATCTTGTAACCGGACCCCGGGTACCTGTGGATCCTCTCTATCAGCGTTTTTGACATCTGCGTCGCTCCGATTATGATGAGTCGCTGGATTATGATCTCCCGCCTGGAGAGCGAGGCAAATATCGAACTGTACACGATGCGCCATACCGACAGCAGGAGCAGGCACAAAACCCACACATATACCAGGACCACCCTGGAATAACTGACCTGTCTCCACATGAATGTCATGGACATTATGATGATGATTGCGGCGCTCCCGGCGGCCGATATTGCCACCAGTTCGTCAAAACGGGATTTGCCGTACCCGAACCTGTACAGCCCCGCGTAATTAAACGCGAGTAAAA
>JAJFUW010000090.1 GCA_021372235.1 Spirochaetia bacterium | reverse complement strand
TCACACCTTCTGGCAATCTCGTCCGAGAGCAGGGCTGCGGAAGGCACTTCTATCATGCATCCCACTTTAATGTTCTCGTCAAATTTTACCTCTTTGCGCCTGAGCTCGTTTTTTACCTCTTCCAGGATTTTTTTAGCCTCATCCATCTCATCGGGTATGGTTATCATGGGGAACATGATTTTGATTCTGCCAAAAGCGGATGCGCGCAGGATTGCCCGGAGCTGGAGTTTGAATATGTTTATATTGGCCATGGTCAACCTGATAGCGCGCAGTCCCAGGAAAGGGTTCTGCTCCGGCAGTATCTTAAAATATGGGAGAAACTTGTCCCCTCCTATATCAAGCGTCCGGATCGTGACCGTCCTCGGTGCCATCTTTTGCGCCACCGTCTTATATTCCTCGAACTGTTCTTCCTCGGTGGGAAGGTTTGATTTGTTTATGTAGATAAACTCGGTTCTGAACAGCCCGACGCCTTCGGCGTTATTATCCAGCACCGAACCTATTTCCTCGGGGAACTCTATGTTAGCGTTCAAAATGACTTTATGCCCGTCAGTTGTAACTGCATCGAGTTTTTTAAGCCTTTTTAGCATTCTAAGTTTCATGACGTACTTTTTTCGTTCTTCCTTATAGGCCGCCAGTATCTTTGGGTTCGGGTTTACAACGACTATGCCTTTTTCACCGTCAATTATCACGAGGTCTTTCGTCTTTGCGGTACTGGTGATATCCCTGACGCCGACAACCGCCGGTATCTCCATGGACCGTGCTACAATTGCCGTATGCGAAGTTGCCCCTCCCATTTCGGTAACAAAACCGAGTACCCTGTCCTTGTCCATATCGGCTGTATCCGCCGGGGAGAGATCCTGCGCCACAATTATATATTTGTCGGGCCTGTCTCCAGTATTCGCATGTTCCTGGTCCGATAAATTGTTGATTATTTTATCCACAAGGGAACTTATGTCCCTGCTGCGTTCCTTGAGGTAGGAATCCGATATCCTGTTCGAGAACTGGGCGTAATCGGACATTACAAGGCTGAAAGCGTACTCCGTATTTATGAGCTGTGAATTTATCAATTCCTCCGCTTTTCCTGTGAACGACGGGTCAGACAACAGTTGGAGATAAGCGTTAAATATCTCCGCCTCGGAGTTGCCTATGTCATGTATGACCTTTTCCTTTATTGCCACTATGTCATTACGCGTTTTTTCCACTGCATTCCTGCAACGGGACAATTCCTCCGGTATCCTTTCCCTGGCTATCGTCTCCTTGGTGTACTCGGTGCGTCTTGAAATGACATAAGCTTCGCCTATGACTATCCCCGGCGAGGCCGCTATACCCTTATACATTGTTTTTATCCTCCCCGAACCCGTCCGACACCAGTTTGACAAGCCTGTTCACGGCTTCTTTGGCATCCGGTCCGCACGCTTTTATTTCAATCTCAACACCTATACCGGCTCCGAGCGTGGTCAGCCCCATAATGGACTTGCCGTCGGCCTCGATGTTCTCGGGTCCGTTCAATACCTTTACATCCGACCTGAATTTTTCAGCGATACCGACGAACATGGCCACCGCCCGCAGGTGAAAACCGGCTTTATTTACTATTTTGACCTTCCTTTTAAACTCCATGATAGCGGTCTCCTTAGAAGTTAAATATATATGCCAGCAATATACACGAAATCACGACCCCGGCAAATATGAATGATACCGATTTCTTTGTCCTTAAACTCCACGTGACCGTGAGGAACGCGGCCAGAAACAGCACAATACCTACGCCCTGGTTGTGGTTTATCTCCTCCATGTCCTTGCCGGCCAGGTATACAGCCATGGCCGCGCCCAAAAGCCCCATGCCCCCGACCTTGATGGATTTCATTATATCCTGGAACTTTACTTTCTGTATCAGCGTAAAAAGCTCCCCATATTGAAAATAACTTTTGAAGAGCAGATAATATTTTATCACAATACGCGGCAGGTTGTACACGAGCAACGATGTTACGGCCGCAACCACCCATCCCGTCACCGAGTATCCCGTCATCCATACCATCATCGCGCCGATAAGCAGTGCGAGAGGCTTTATCCCCGACCAGAACAGGGCATCCCCGATGGCCGCCAGCGACCCCATGATGCCCATTTTCATTGACTCTATTTCCGTTTCCTTGGCTTTTTGGTCACTGTCCTGGCCGTCTTCTTCCAGCCTTGCCATCACGCCGATAACGGCGCTGGAAAAAAAAATGTGTGTGTTAAAAAAGCCCGTGTGCCTTTTTATGGCCGCCAGGAATTTTTCTCTTTTCTCCGGACCGTCAT
>JAJFUW010000077.1 GCA_021372235.1 Spirochaetia bacterium | reverse complement strand
CATCAATACCCCCACAATAAAAATTTAAAACTGAAATCTAAAATTTGAAAATATAATACAATTTTACTTCCTTTGTATGCCGTCCATTTTCAAATTTAAATTTTCGGCTTTAATTTGCCTTAATTATATCCCTTAGCCTATATTTATCAAGTCAAAACTGGCGCTGTATTTCTGTTTTATTATACGGTAAAGTTGTTCCTTTTCGCCGTGATTTATGTCACATTCACCCGAAACAACACCAAACGCGGCTTCCCTCGCTATATCAAGTTCGTTTTTATCCCTTATTATATTGGCTATCCTGAACTCCGAAATGCCATGTTGTCTGGTACCCATGAACTCGCCGGGTCCCCTTATTTCCAGGTCCGCTTCGGATATTTTAAAACCGTCTGTTGTTGATTCCATTACCTGCAGCCTTTTGAACCCGTCCTGTGTCTTTGGGTCGCCCACGAGTAAGCACCATGACTGGTCCTGTCCCCTGCCGACCCTCCCGCGCAGCTGGTGCAGTTGTGACAGCCCGAAACGCTCGGCGTGTTCTATTACCATAACCGACGCCTCGGGTACGTCTATGCCGACCTCTATAACCGTGGTGGCCACCAGTATATCTATGTCGCCTTTTTTGAAAGCGTCCATGGCCGCGTCGCGTTCCTCTTTTTTCATCCGGCCGTGGACGATGGCTGTCTTATGATCCTTGAACCTCGCGGCCCATTCCTTTTCCATCTCTATAGCGGATTTCAAGTCGAGTTTGTCCGACTCGCCAACGAGCGGATATACGGCGTAGACCCTGGCTTTGTTTTTAAGTTTATCCTCTATGAAATCATACAGTTTAAATATATCTGACGATTCAAAGAGCATCGTTTTTACCGGTTTCCTGCCGGGAGGCAGTTCGTCAATAATCGAGATATCCGTATCGCCATAAACCGACATGGATAATGTCCTGGGTATCGGCGTGGCCGTCATGATGAGTGTGTGGGGCGCCAGGGCGGCTTTGCGTATCAGCGAGGCCCTCTGTAAAACGCCGAACCTGTGCTGTTCGTCAATAATTGCCAGCCCAAGGTCCTTGAATATGACTTCGTCCTGTATGAGCGCGTGCGTTCCGATCAGGATATCAATGGCACCATCCTTCAGCCCCTGCAGTATCTCTTCCCTCTTCTGTTTTTTGACGGCGCTTATCAGCAGTTCCGAGCGGATGCCGGTTTTGGCCAGCAGCGAACCGATGTTGCGCATGTGTTGCGATGCGAGCATCTCTGCAGGCACCATTATCGCGGCCTGGCAGCCGCTCTCTTTTGCCAACACCGCCGCGGCGAGCGCTACTATGGTCTTGCCCGAACCCACGTCGCCCTGCACCAACCTGTTCATGGGCTTACCCGAGGAAAGGTCTTTTTTCAGTTCTTCAACCACTCTTTGCTGCGCACCAGTCAGGGTAAAAGGAAGGTTTTTTATGAAAGCGTCAAAAACCGGTCCCGATGTTTTGAATATCCTGCCCGTCTCCGATTTTATTTTCTTTTTTTTTGAGGCAAAGGCAAGCTGCATGAAAAAAAATTCGTCAAATTTGAGCCTGTATTTGGCCCTCTCGAGTTCCGAAAAAGAGGCCGGGTAGTGGGCGTTATATACAGCGTCCTTTATACCCATCAGCGAATGTTTTTTAATTATGGATTGCGGCATGTACTCTTCCATGTACTGCAGGTAGTTGTCCAGTGTGTATTTTATTATTTTCCTGAACTGTTTTTGGGAGAGATTTTCTGTCAGCGGATATATCGGCACTATCCTGCCCGTCTCCACCAGGTCGTCCCGGACGGCAGAACTGTCTGCCGCGGGTGACCCCATAATCTCGTATTCGGGGGTGTTTATCTGCATATAGTTGCGGAACACCTCTATTTTGCCGTGGAATATCACCTCGTCGCCGGACGAGAACCTTTTTTCCATGAACGGCTGGTTGAACCATGTTCCGTACAGGTAACCGCTCCCGTCCGCTATCATGACCCTGGTTATTTTCAATCCGGCCCTGACCTGCTTTGTCTCGGCCCCCACGACCTTTCCCTTTACTGTTTCAGATGTGCCCGCTATCACCGCGCCTATCTTTTTTACATTGGACCTGTCCACCCAGTCTCTGGGCACGTAAAACAACAGGTCCATGACTGTATTAACCCCGAGGGTTTGCAGCAGTTTGGCCCGCTGAGGGCCGACGCCTTTTACATACTGTATCTCTTTTATCAGGGCAGGTTCCGTCATTTAATTTTCCATGAACATATTATATTCCGGCGCTACAGCCGTCGGTTTGTTAAACTTTATATCAGGTATGGCGCTGACAAATATGGAAAAATATATCTCCTCCGCTGCGTCTTTTCTTTTTGTCCAGGAAATGCTTGCTTCCCAGCAGTGCAGCTGCCATGTCGCGGTATATACATGTGACGCGAGTTCCTTGGTCATCAGGTCATATGTGCGCCCTATAGTGAACCTGAACTCGTCTGTGAACGTAAAATCAATAGCCGAGGTGAACGTCATCGTGTCACCGGCCGGAGTCACTGCTGCCGCGCCGTTTGAATCCACGAGCCCGTTTATGAAAGTCGTTGCCAGATACACTTTCCACAGCTGCGATGCCCCCGTGTCGGACAGAGAGAGCGCGAGTTGCAGAGTTTTCATCATCATTGCACGGGCCGAAAAAAGGCTGCTGACGTTCATGTAAACTCCGGAAAATGCGGAAGAGCCGTAGAGGTTTATCATTGAAAGCCGTTCTATGTCGTTCCCGGGTTTGGCCGTGTCAGTCAGCAGGTTGTATGCGGCGGATGCCCCGTAATTGAACCGGCTCAATCCGCCGTTTAAATTGAGTGAAACCTGGTTTGCGGTAATACCGTCTTTTTTTATCCCCTCCAGCTTGTTGAGCTGTTTGTTGTACGTATATGAGGCCGAACCCCTGAGCAGTCCGCCCGGCGCCAGGTCAAACATTGCCGTAGCTCCGGCGGAATATGAGTTCAGCAGGTCGCCGCTCAAAAAACCCTTTTCCTTTTCACTGCTGTTTGTCCAGGCAGATGACAGCCCGGCATTTGCGGACAACCTCAGTACCCACAACTGTGGCAGGCTGAAAGTCAACGTGGGGTACAGGCCGCCGGTATCCGAATAATAATCCCCGTCCGCATGATAACTGCGCGTAAAATTGATGCTGTGTCCGTAATAAAACCTGGGTAACAGCTGCACGGATGTCATGGAATAACTGAGAGAGGGCAATGTCCTCGATGATGTCTGATATTTTGCCGTTGTGGTGTTCAGCGTTTCCGTGTCCGCCAGGCTGAACGAGAGGCTCTGGTTGCCGAAAAAAGATGTTGAGAAAGCGGCCGAGTAGTCGTGCCTGAACATATCCATTCCCGTATTGACAAAATCATTTTCGAGGCGGCTGTCTGAAACGCTCTGTGCCCGGAGGTTAATCCTGGTGGTGTCGTTGAACTGGTGGTTGTGGGCAAAATCCACCGACCAGCGTCTGGCGCGCGGGGTGCTCTTATTCGCGTCAACAAAGTTCCACAATAACGTACCTGTCGATTTGTCGTTAAAACCGTAAGCCAGGTCGACTTTATAAGTTGAACCTATGAGGTATTCGGTGTAGTCGTACCCGAGTGAGAGCCTGTTCAACGGCGAAAAGTCCACGTTATACAGGCCTGCCACGCACCATCCCAGCGTTGTGTTATGGGTTATTTTGAAATCAAAAGGCTTCCGGCGGTTTTTTACCGGCTGGGAAAAATACGGGAAATAAAATACAGGGACGTTGCCGATATAAGCCACCGTGTTCCATGCCTCTATCTTGTCGTCCTGGTAAAAATATATGGTGGAAGCCTGCATCCTGTAATGGGGGTCCACTTTGTCGCACGTGGTGAATACGGGTTGTTCTATCTGCATCTTTTTGCCTTCCTGCCGCAGTTCCTCCCCCCTGACTATCCAGGGTGCGCTCAAAACATCAACATGCTTTGCGTATGATGTTTCTCTGTCAAAATTATAGGTTAGTTTGTCCGTATAAATGGATACCCCGTTCTGGATGGCCAGGACATGACCCTCTGCGTGGAGTGTTTTGGTGTCGTTATTGACGTTTATATAGTCTGCGAAAACGGACATGGCGTCCTGCCGCATAATAACGTTTCCCCTGCCGGTTATCTCGGAAGAATCGTCGTTGTATTCGAGCACATCCGCGTTCAAAAACATAGGTACCGCCGTATTTATTTTTGCATCGGCTGTAACCGTAACGTCATTACCTGTGTAACCGGAGCAAAAAACCGGCAGTACGAGCAGAAAAAGCGCCGTAAGAGCCGCTTTTAGTTTTTTTTTACCATTTTAATCACTGCGGAAATGTCCTTAGATTATGGTTGCTTCGGTCTGCGAGTCAAAAAAGTGCGCTTTGTTCATATCGAACACAAGCTCCACTTCCTGGTTCACTTTGACCTCGGCGTCCGCGTCCATTTTTGCTATGAACGGGGTCTTACCCGTCGTCAGGTACACGTTTGATTCC
>JAJFUW010000054.1 GCA_021372235.1 Spirochaetia bacterium | reverse complement strand
AGCGCTCGACGAGATAGAAAAGGTTACTAACGGCGGTTTTGGAGAGATAAAATAACGGGCATCGCCCGATGAGGAGGGGTCAATGATAGTTACTACGATAGAATCTATACCCGGTTCGGTCATAGAAGAGCATTACGGACTGGTGGCCGGCAATACTGTCAGGGCAAAGCACATCGGCAGGGACTTAGCGGCAAGCCTGAAAAATATAGTCGGAGGAGAGCTGAAAGGCTACACGGAACTGCTCAAAGAATCAAGGAATGAGGCAATGCAGAGGATGATAGACCAGGCACAGAAGCTCGGCGCTAACGCCATCGTTAATGTCAGGTTCTCCACATCCAACATCACACAGGGCGCCTCCGAACTGTACGTCTATGGAACTGCCGTAAAGGTGAGATAATGGAGGTTGACACAACAAAGACAGTGCTGGCTTTCATTGACCGGTATGGCAACATGGTAATTTTCCTGATGTTGCTGGCGACAGGTTTTATCACGGGAACAATAGCGGAAAAGAGACATTACCGCTCCATTGTCAGGAGGGAAAAAGAAATGGTCGGGCTTCCTGTGGTAACACTGAACAAACTCGGGGAAGACGAGGCCCGCGTGGAGAACGTATTTTTTGTCAGCGGCTGCTGCGTGATATCGCAGGATTATTTTAAATTGGTGCTCGCCGGTATTAAGACGATATTTGGCGGCAGGCTGACTTCATTTGAAACTCTGGTTGACAGGGGCCGCAGGGAGGCGATATTGCGCATGAAAGAATCGGCAAAAAAAGCAGGCTGTGACCTGGTGATGAACGCGAGACTCGAAATGTCATCTATAGGGAACAAACAGGGCAAGGGCATAGGTTGTGTGGAAGTAATGGCGTATGGCACCGGTATAAAATACGCAAAATGAAATATAATCCGAAACCGGCAGACGGGGACGTAAACGTACCAAAAGTATCCCAACTGCTGGAATTTGTCCACTTAACGCTGGGACTATTGGCGATAGGGCTCGGGCTCTATGCCGCAATGGGCGTTGCCGTGGATGCAGTGGTGCCTTATGTGCCGGAATCCGTTGAGAAAAGCCTCGGAACACACTACTCAAATATGTACCGGGGAATTACTCCCACGGCCCGGGGCAGGCATCTGCAGTCAATCCTGGACGGCCTGGTAAAGACATCGGGGCTCAAAGGAAGTTACCGGATATATCTTTCGCCCGAACCGGTGATGAACGCGCTGGCTGTCCCTGGCAATAACATTATTTTTTACAAAGGCCTGTATGACAGGGCCGAAACAGAACAGGATTTTGCCTATATACTCGGCCACGAGCTCGGTCATTTTGCCGCCAGGGACCACCTGCGGGGCGTGGGCCGCAGTCTTGTATTGTTCCTTTTTTCCGGCGTACTGACCGGCTCAAACAGTAATATGTCCGGGTTGATCATGAAGTCCATGCAGGGAGTGGAGAGTACTTTTTCGAGAGAGAGGGAAACGCAGGCCGACCTGTACGCTGTGGACCTGCTGGCCGCAAAATACGGGTATGTGGACGGCGCCAGGCGCATGCTTGAAATATTTGAAAAAGAGGAAAAGGGGCCAAAGTTCCTCTATTTTTTTGCGGCGCATCCCATGTCACGGGATAGGATAAAAGCCGTGGAAAAATATGCGGCAGAGATGGATTATAACCTTAAACAATTCCCAAATAACCACGAATAATTCCGGCAGATGTGATTTTTAGTCCGTTTGTTATTGCTTTTTTAACCCCGTGTTGTTATTATAATTTACTCAATAAATTCAGGAGATTTTAACATATGTTAAAGGTAAATTTAGCCGGATATAATATCGACAGCGCTGTCGTTGAAAAGATGAAAAAAGAAGGCTGGGACGGCAAAAATAACATATCGCCGGAGACAATCTCGGCCGCTTATGCCAGGATAAGCCGTGACCCCAGGCCGGTGGACGAACTGCGCGCGGACGCCAGGGAAGAGGTCGATAAGGCCCGTAAATCCAATGAAAACATAGTCTTTAAAATGGGGCACCACTCGGTGGCCGAACACGCTTACCTGAATTTTGACATATTGGGACTGTCACGTTTTGCGGTTGAATCACTCGAGGAGGCCAGACTGTGCGCCTATACCGAGAAATCGCAGAGGTATATAACATTGCGGGGCGATTATGTAACGCCCGACGAGTTTACAAAAGAGGAAAAAAAGATATTCATGGCCGCGGTGGCAGTCCAGGTTGAGGCTTATAAAACGCTCTTCCCGGTACTGCATGAATACCAGCGTTCAAAAAACAGCGGGATGTTGCAGACAAAAACGGGGCAGAACGTGGTCGAGGGATGGGCAAAAGAGGACGCACGGTACGTTCTGCCTCTGGCCACCGAATGCCAGCTCGGATTTTCGTGCAACGCCAGAAACCTCGAACATATCATACGAAAATTAAAATACAGCCCTTTTGAAGAGGTCAGGACGCTTGCAAAGACGCTTTATGACAGGGCTGTTGCCGTTGTTCCGTCGCTTATAATTCTCTCGGATCCGGACGCTTTCAGGAAGCAGTTCGGCGCTGAAGTTTCTGACGGGTTGTTAAGGGACGGAAAAGTCAGGGTCGAAAAAGCGGTAAAAAAGGCCGGAGTTAAAACATCCGGGCCGGGAAAAATTTTCAATGCAGTCAGGCTGGTTGACTGTACCGAAAACCCGGAGATTAAAATAATCGCGGCCATGATGCACACGTCAACGGGTAATATGTACGCGGACTGTATAAAATCAGCTGTCAAACTGGGGACAAAGGGTCGCAAAGCGTTCTTTGTGGAGATATTTAAAGGCCTTAACGCGCATGATTCGCTCTACAGGGAGTTTGAAACCGTAAATTTTGTGTATGAGATAATCATGAGTTCCTCGGCATTTGGCCAGATGAAACGTCACAGGATGATGTCCATGACAAAACAGGACTACGACATCAGGCTCGGTTATACAATACCTCCCGCGATTATCGAGACAAAACAGGTTGACATATACAAAAGGGCCATGGATGCAGGCGAGTCCGCCTACAAAAAAATATCAAAAATACATCCCGAGGCCGCTGTTTATGTCCTGACGAACGCGCACAGGCGCAGGGTGCTGGTTAACGCCAACCTGAGGGAAGTCTATCACATAGCCCGTCTGCGTATGGACGGCCACGCGCAGTGGGACATACGGGATATATCGGGCGGGATGATAGCGGAAACGAAAAAAGCCGCGCCTGTAGCGGCAGCCCTTGCCTGCGGCAAGGACGTGTTCAGCGAAACATATTCAAAATTCATGAAAGGATAACACACTCAAATGGATTGGCATCTAAAAAAATTAGAGGAAACTGTTTCAGAACTAAAAAGTTCCCTGTCCGGCCTTACGACAAAAGATGCCGAACAGAGGCTCGCCGCGCATGGCCCTAACGAACTGTCGGCAAAAAAGAAGGACGGCCCGCTGAAGATGTTCCTGATGCAGTTCACGGACTTCATGATAATCATTTTGATAGTTGCGGCGATTATTTCGGGGTTGCTGGGCGAAACCGTTGATTCCATAGTGATACTTATAATAGTTATATTGAACGCCATAGTCGGGTTCATACAGGAGTACAGGGCGGAAAAAGCCATGGAAGCCCTGAAAAAAATGGCGACGCCCATGGTTGCTGTTTTCAGGGATAATGTTGTGGTATCGGTACCCGCGGCCCGACTCGTTCCGGGAGACGTTGTAATACTTGAAGCGGGTGTTGTAATACCGGCGGATATGAGGCTTATCGAGGCTGTCATGCTCAAAGTTGAAGAGTCGGCTCTGACAGGCGAATCTGTACCGGTTGACAAGGGCACGCATCCGCTGACCGGCGCGGATCTTACCGTCGGCGACAGGATTAACATGGCCTACAGGGGAACTGTTGTAACGTACGGCAGGGGCAAAGGCATAGTAACTGAAACG
>JAJFUW010000046.1 GCA_021372235.1 Spirochaetia bacterium | reverse complement strand
TATACTATAAGAACCGGGCAGGGATAAGCAAAAAGAGATGCCTGGAGATAATCAGGAAAAAAACAGGCGCCCTCATCAGGGCCAGCGTCGAGGCGGGTGCGTTGTGCGCCGGTGTTAAGGGTAAAAAACTGCGGATGCTCTCCGCTTTTGGCGAGAATATGGGCATGGCGTTCCAGATAAAAGATGATTTGCTTGACATTCTCGGCAAATTTTGTAAAATAGGCAAGTCAACTAACAATGACATCAGGGAAGGCAAAGCAACTCTCCCGCTCGTGCTGGCCCTTGAAAATGCAACATCGGACAGGGGAACGGCCATTAAAAAAGCATTCGGTAATAAAATGACCATTTCAAATATCAAGAGGGTGGTTGAATTCATAAAGCAAAATAAAGGGATAGAGTCGGCGGAAAAAACAGCCGCTTTATATATACAAAAAGCGAAGTCGGCGCTTTCGCAGGCCGGCCTGAAAGGTTCGGCGGAAAAAGATTTGCTCCTCAAGATGGCGGATTATATGATGGGGAGGGATCATTGAAACTGACCGCGGGGCATATTCCGGGGCTGTAATACCGGACGGTTTTAATTTAATTAAAAAAGGAGGCGCGATGCAATACGGTACCGTTTTGATGTTCCTGTTTGTGGCGGTGGTTTTTGCCGTGGGTGGCATCGTGGTAAACCTCTTCATCGGGCCGCATAAACCCGGCAAGGAAAAGAACACAGTATATGAATGCGGTATCGACCCCACAGGCGATGCCCGGATACGTTACTCCATAAGATTCTATGTGTTTGCCCTTATGTATGTCATATTTGCGGTTGAAGCCGCTTTCCTCATCCCCTGGGCGGTTGTATTTAAAACAGTCCCTGGTATCATGGTCCTCATAGAAGCGCTGATATTCATCGGCATACTTATCCTGGGGCTTGCATACGCATGGGAAAAAGGGGAACTCAAATGGGATTAATGGACGGTGTCGACGAGGCATTTGTAAAAAAGGTCCCCGGACTGCCCGTTGTCCTGACATCCGTGGAGTGGGCGGTAAACGCAGGCAGGTCAAACTCCATATGGACGCTCACTTTCGGGCTGCGCTGCTGTGCACTCGAGATGATGGCCACGGGCGCCGCCAAATACGACTGGGCCCGTTTCGGGCTTGAGGTCCCGGCCGCATCCCCGCGCAGGGCAGACATGATGATTGTGGCCGGAACAATAGCCAAAAAAATGGAGCCGCTGGTCAAAAGGCTTTATGAACAGATGGCGGAACCCAAATACGTGATAGCGATGGGTTCTTGTGCCATATCGGGCGGGCCTTTCATATATGATTCATACTCGGTCATCAACGGGGCGGACAAGATAATACCGGTTGATATCTACGTTCCGGGCTGTCCTCCGAGGCCCGAGGCCCTGCTCGACGGGATTATAAAACTGCAGAAACAGATAATGAAACGCAAACTGACCGGCGGGAAAATATGACGCACACCGAATTGCTCGAAAAATTACAGGCAAAACACCGGATAACCGAATCAAAAGAGGATCTGGGCGTTTTAAACGCCGCGGTTGGAGCGGGCGCGTTCAAATCCGTCATCAAAACGCTCAAAGAGGAACTGGGATATACGCAGCTCAATTTTGTAACAGCAATCGACTGGCCGGCAAATAATAACATAGAGGTAATTTACAGGCTTTATAATTATGATACAAATTCCGACGCGGTTATCAGGGTAAAACTTGACAGGACAAAACCCGAAATTGCGACCATATCGGACATATTCAGTACCGCAAACTGGCACGAGAGGGAAACGGCAGAGATGTTCGGCATAACTTTCCTGGGACATCCGGACCCGAACAGGCTCATATTGCCGGACGGCGTCATAGCGCCGTTGCGCAAGGACTACAAGGACGCGGCCATGATACCGCTCCCAAAGGCTTAGGCCATGACGATAAAAGCCCCCTTTGAACTCGAAAAGATTTCATCAGACGAATACATCCTCAATATGGGGCCTCAGCACCCGTCCACGCACGGGGTCCTGCGCATCATCCTGAAACTCGACGGCGAGACAGTCAGGGACATATACCCGGATATCGGATACATACACTCATCCGTGGAAAAAATCTGTGAGAACAGAAAATACGAGATGATAACCCCGTTCACCGACAGGCTCGACTACCTCTCGGCGGTTAACTACAACCTGGCATACGTCATGGCAGTTGAAAAGTTATTGGGCGTGCAGGTACCCGAACGCGCCGAGTATATGAGGGTCATGCTGGCTGAGTTGAACAGGATAATGAGCCACCTGATGTGGTTCGCGGCGTACGGCATGGATATGGGGGCGCTCACACCGATTATTTACGCCTTCCGCGAGAGGGAAGAAATCATCGACATCATGGAGGGCATGACGGGCGGCAGGATGATACATCATGCCCTGCGTATCGGCGGTTTCAAATACGACCTGCAAAAGGATTTTATGGAGAGGCTCAAAAAGTTCCTCTCGCACATTGACGACAGGGTGGATGAATACGAGGCACTGCTGATTAACAACATCATATTTACGGCCAGGACAAAAGGCATGGGTATCCTGCCGAAAGACATGGCCATAAATTACGGGGTGACGGGCCCGTCACTGCGCGGTTCGGACTGCGCGTACGACCTGCGCAGGAACGCGCCATACTCCATATACCCGAAATTTGATTTCAAGGTCTGCACGGGCAGGAACGGCGACACGTGGGACCGCAGCAAAGTCAGGATGGACGAGATAAGGGAATCGGCGCGGATACTGCGCCAGGCCATGGACGGCATACCGTCGGGCGATATCATGGCAAAGGTTCCCAGAATCATAAAACCCGCGCCGGGCGAATATTACTCAAAGGTGGAATGCGCGCGCGGCGAGTTCGGGGCCTATATAGTCAGTGACGGCACCGAAAAACCGTACAGGATAAAGTTCCGTTCCCCGTCGTTCTCAAATTTGAGCGTCATCAGGGAGATAACCATAGGGACAAAGATAGCGGATGTTATAGCCATAATGGGCAGTTTGGATTTGGTAATACCGGAGATAGACAGATAAAACGGGCAAAGGGCAAACGGTTCCAGGTTTCAGGTTTACTTTTGTTTCTTGTTTCCGGTTTCAACGGAGCAGACAGGACAAAAAAACCAGAAAGGACATTAGATGGATTTACTCAAGGATATTTTGTACAACACCGACAAACCATGGAACCAATTCTATGGCTGGGCTCATGCCGGTTGGGCCAACTGGGGATGGCCTCCGTTTATACTGGATATCATATTCCAGTTATGTTTCGCCGTTATTATAGCCGTTGTCCTCATACTGAACGCGCTCTGGATTATATATTATGACAGAAAAATCGCGGCACTGTTCCAGATCAGGAAAGGCCCGAACAGGGTGGGCCCTCTGGGCCTGTTCCAGACAATAGCGGATACGGTCAAACTGCTTATAAAGGAAGACATTAACCCCAAAGCAGTCGACCTCGCCGTGTTTTTCCTCGCGCCCGTATTTATCTTTATCCCGACCTTTATGGTCATGCTCGTGATACCTTTTGGGCGCGGCCTCATACCTGCGGACTTGAACATCGGAATACTCTACGTCATGGCCATAACAGGGCTGTCTGTCATAGGCATTCTGATGGCGGGCTGGGGTTCCAACAGCAAATACTCGCTCATCGGCGGACTGCGTTCGGCGGTCCAGCTTGTGAGTTATGAGATTCCCATGATGCTGGTCATACTGACGATAGTCATGATGTCAGGGACGCTGTCAATGGGCGGCATTGTCCAGGCGCAGGCAGGTTATAAATGGTTCTGGTTGCCGCAGATTGTCGGCTTCATACTGTTCCTCATAGCGGGCAACGCCGAGGTGAACAGGGCGCCCTTTGACCTGCCCGAGGCCGAGTCGGAACTTGTGGCCGGGTTCAACACCGAATACTCGGCAATGAAATTTGCCTTCTTCTATCTCGCCGAATACGTAAACCTTTTCATCACGTCGGCGATAGCGGCGACGCTGTTTTTGGGCGGCTGGGAAGGCCCGCTGCTGCCGCCCGTGGTATGGTTTTTTATAAAAACATATTTTGTGGTCACGCTATTGATGTGGATCAGGTGGACATTCCCGCGCCTGCGCGTTGACCACCTGATGGAATTCTCGTGGAAATACCTGATACCAATAGCGCTTTTAAACATGGTAGTAACGGCGTTTGTGATAAAACTGGTTTAAAAACTGTTCCATGTTCCATGGAATCCAACAACCGGAACCTGGAACATATTTTGTAGTAACAAAGGAGACCCATGTTCAAGTACATTTTAGGTATCATACAGGGCATAGTATCCCTCTGCGAGGGGCTTATGGTGACGTTAAAACACGTTTTCCGCAGGCCCATAACCGTGCAGTACCCGGAACAGAGGGAAGAGATGAAACTGCGTTTCCGCGGGAAACTGGCCCTGCCCATCGACCCGGAAAAGAACGACAACAGGTGCACGGCCTGCATGATGTGCGTGAAGGCCTGCCCGAACCACTCGATAGACGTCGAAAAAATGACCGGCGAGGACGGCAAACCGAAACCAAAAGTTTCAAAATTCATATATAACATGGGCTCTTGCATGTACTGCAACCTGTGCGTGGAGTCCTGCCCGTTCGCGGCGATAATAATGACCGATGATTATGAGACTGCCACTGCGGACAGGTCGCAGTTGATACAGGACCTGGTTGCGGAGAAATACGTGATCAAGGGCAAAAA
>JAJFUW010000045.1 GCA_021372235.1 Spirochaetia bacterium | reverse complement strand
AGATGCCGGCAGCGCTTGAGGTGGTCATGAAAGAGGCGGGTGTCACGCCCGAACAGGTGGATTTTTTCATATTTCACCAGGCCAATAAAAGAATCATAGACGCCATAGCGCAGAGGTTATCGATGCCGGCGGAAAAGATAGTAATCAACATACACAAGTACGCGAACACATCCTCGGCCACCATACCGATAGCGCTGGCTGAGGAGATTGAAGCAGGCAGGATAAAGAAAGGAAACATCCTTGGTTTATCAGCATTCGGAGCAGGATTTACCTGGGGCGGGGCTGTTGTGCGGCTCTAAGGCATAGAAGCAATTTATAATTAAACTGTCATTATTAATTGAATATGACGGAGGTTTTATGAGTTTAGTGCTGGTTTTTCCGGGCCAGGGCGCCCAATATGTTGGCATGGGTTTTGATTTTTGCGAAGGCAATGAGCGTGCGAATGCGATTTTTGCCATAGCAGAACATACTTTTGGCGGAGGACTAAAAGAAGCCATGTTTCTGGGACCGGAAGAGACGCTGAAAAAGACCGATTATACGCAACCCGCGATATTTACGATGAGCTGTGCCATATATGAAGCGGTAAAAGAGATGTTCGCCGGCAGGGTCGCTTACACGGCAGGACATAGTCTCGGAGAGTACTCGGCGCTTTACGCGGCAGGCGCTTTTGATTTTGAGTCCGGATTTAAGCTGGTAAAACGCAGGGGCGCGCTCATGCAGGAGGCTTCATCCGTCAACAAAGGTTCCATGGCCGCAGTTTTGAACCTGGATGACGACAAAATAGCCGAACTCTGCCAAAAAGCGTCATCCGCGGGATATATAGCGGCGGCGAACTTTAATTCACCCGGCCAGGTCGTGGTATCCGGCGATACGGCCGCAATAGACGCGGGCGAGGCCATAGCCGGGGAACTCGGTGCCAGGAGATACATAAAACTTGCGGTGGCGGGTGCGTTCCATTCAAAACACATGCAGTCTGCCGCCGACGGGTTAAAGGCTGAAATTGACGGGTTTGACATCAGGGATGCGGCAATACCCGTGGTTTCCAATTTCTTGGCGAAAGATGTAAAAACAGCAGATGAAATAAAAAATGCCCTGGTCAACCAGATAACAGGCTCGGTCCTGTGGGCGGACAGCATACGGTACATGATATCAAATGGCGCCGATACATTCGTTGAAATAGGGCCGGGAACGGCACTATCGGGTATGATAAAAAAAATAGACAGGAATGTTAAGGTTTTTAATATTGATAAGGTCGCGGATATTGAAAAAATAACGATCTGAAGCCTTTGCTGCCGGAGTAAATTTAAATATTTTTTGGACCGGGGCAGGGCTAAACACATTCAGGAGGTTTTTAAGTGGGATTGGTCAGCGGGAAAGTAGCTTTAGTCACGGGCGGAGCCCAGGGTATCGGCGAGGCCATATCCATGACGCTTGCAAAAGAGGGAGCTGCAGTCGCAATACTCGATGTGAACCTTGAAAAAGCACAGGAAACAGCAGTAAACATTAAGAAACTCGGAGTCGATTCAGAGGCTTTCAAATGTGATGTCTCCAATGTGGCTGATGTGGAAACAACCGTGGAAAAAGTGGTTGACAGGTTCAAAAAGATTGATATACTTGTCAACAATGCCGGAATCACAAGGGACAACCTGCTTATCAGGATGAGTGAGCAGGAATGGGACCTGGTAATAGCCATAAACCTGAAGGGTACGTTTAACTTCACCCAGAAGGTCGGCAGGATAATGATGAAGCAGAGGTCGGGCTCGATAATAAACATTTCCTCGGTCATAGGCTTGATGGGCAACGCGGGACAGACGAATTACGCGGCCACAAAGGCCGGCGTAATAGGTATTACGAAATCTGTCGCAAAAGAACTCGGCAGCCGCAATGTGCGCGTGAACGCCATATGCCCGGGCTACATACAGACGGCTATGACGGACAAACTCAGCGAAGAGGTAAAGGCAAAGATGATTGAGCTGATTCCGGCCAAAAAGATGGGCCTGCCGCAGGATGTGGCAAACGCGGCCCTGTTTTTGGCGTCAGACCTCTCGGCGTATACGACCGGCGAGACAATCAGGGTCGACGGCGGGATGGCGATGTAATAATCAAGTCAAAGGTAACAGGTCGGAGGAATATATTAATACAAGCAGCACGGAGTGCTGAAAAATAAACAGGATACAATATGAAAGATTCACTAAAAAAGAAAGCAAAAAACCAGGAGGTAAGGAAACATGGCGGACAAGACGGTAGAAGAAAGGGTAAAAGACGTTGTAGTAGCTCAGCTCGGAGTAGATCCTTCGGAAGTAAAACCCGAAGCATCGTTCATAGATGATCTCGGCGCCGATTCACTGGATACTGTGGAATTGGTCATGGCCCTCGAAGAGGAATTCGGCCTTGAGATAGCCGATGAGGACGCTGAAAAGATCAAATCAGTCGGCGAAACGATCGAATTTGTAAAATCAAAGATCGGATAATCAGTAACTAAAAACTTATTATTCGAGGTAGTCATGAAGAAAAGAATAGTCATTACCGGGATGGGCGCTTTGACGCCCGTCGGTAATAATGTTAACGATACGTGGCAGGCCCTGCAGGAAGGCAAAAACGGCATAGGCAGGATTACGTTGTTTGACGCCTCCGGGCATTCCACGCAGATAGCGGGAGAGATCAAGGGATTTGATCCTACGGACGTTGTGGATAAAAAAGAAGCGCGCAGGATGCCGCGGTTCATTCAGTACGGGCTAAAGGTTGCCAGAGAGGCTATCGGACAGTCCGGAATAATGAATTATGCGGGGTTGAACAAGGACCGCGTGGCTGTACTTTTGGGTTCCGGTATCGGCGGTATCAACGTCATCGAAGAACAGCAGATGGTGCTCGCCGAGAAAGGCCCGGGCAAGGTATCACCGTTCTTGATACCCATGCTCATCCCGAACATGGCGGGGGCTTTCGTGTCCATAAAATACGGATTCAGGGGACCGAACTTTACCATAGTTACGGCCTGTGCAACCGGGACACACTCCATAGGCGAGGGCATGAAACTCCTGATGAGGGGTGATGCCGATGTCTGCATAGCCGGCGGCACGGAGGGGGCTGTTACGCCTCTCGGTCTGGCGGGTTTTTGTTCGGCACAGTCGCTCTCGGAGCGCAACGACGATCCGGAGCACGCGTCACGTCCTTTTGACAGGGACAGGACGGGATTTGTCATGGCTGACGGCGCGGGGATAATGGTCCTCGAGACACTCGAACATGCTCAGGCACGCAAAGCTGTGATACTCGCAGAGATGGCGGGCTACGGCTGCAGTGATGATGCCTACCACATTACGGCGATGCCGGCGGACGGGGCCGGTGCGATACTCTGCATGAAAAACGCCCTTGCGGACGCCGGGATAGAACCGGGAGAGGTCAGTTACATCAATGCGCACGGGACATCCACTGATTTAAATGACAGGACCGAATCAAAGGCCATAAAAGCCGTTTTCGGTGACGCCGCTTACAGGATCCCGGTTTCATCGACCAAATCCATGACCGGCCATATGCTGGGCGGCACAGGTGCGGTTGAGGGTATCGTATGCGCGCTGTCGTGCATGAACAACGTAATCCATCCGACCCGCAACTTTGTGCAGGGCGGAGAGGGATGCGATCTTGATTATGTGCCCAATACAAAAAGGGCAACCGAGGTAAACTACGCATTATCAAACTCTTTCGGTTTCGGCGGACACAACGCCACAATAATACTGAAGAAATACAGATAAAAAGAGACGGCTACATCCTCTCCTACCTCCAAAAGAAGGGGATGCAAAACAGTAAAGTCACAAAACAGGCTTTTACGCATAAGTCCGCAAGTGACGAACACTATGAGTGCCTGGAGTTTCTGGGTGATTCCATACTGGGCCTGGTAGTATCGGAATTCCTGTATAATGAGTTCAAGGGGACCGACGTGGGCGAGATAGCCAGGATAAAAGGTTATCTGGTTTCCAAGGAAGTCCTTTACAGGATTGCCACGGAAAATGACATTGCTTCCCATATTAAACTGGGAAGCGCGCTGAAAAAAAAGGATATTGAACACAATAAAAAGATCATCAGCGACGTCATTGAATCTGTGATAGGGGCTGTTTACCTGTCAAGAGGGTATGAAGAGTCCAGACAGTTCATTCACGCAATATTTGCGGATGATTTCAAGGATATAAAATCACGGCGTGATTTTGGCGACTACAAGTCGGAACTGCAGATACTGATGCTTTCAGTCAGCGGGGTACTGCCGGAATACAGGGTACTGCGGACGGAAGGCCGTGAACATAACAAGACTTTTTTTGTGGAAGTCCTGGACGGTTCGAAAAAAATGCTGGGCAGCGGGAACGGAAGGACCATAAAAGAAGCCGAACAGGAAGCCGCAAAACAGGCGGTAGAGAATTTAAAATCAGGAGGAAAACATTGAACTATTTTCTATCGGAAGAAGAGGAAATGATAGTCGAAACAAGCCGCGAATTGGCTTTAAAAAAAATCAAGCCCGTCCGTGAACATTATGATGCCGAAGGGATTTTCCCATGGGACATAGTTAAAGAAATGTCCGACGCCGGTCTTATGGGGCTCTATATACCTCAGGAATACGGCGGGATGGCGCCGGAAGGAAAAAGAGGCATTATGTCGATGGTCCTGTGCGTTGAGGAACTATCGAAAATATGCGGCGGAATATCGCTGGCAATGGCGGCGTCCGCGCTGGGAACTTTCCCGATGCTCATAGGGGGTACGGACGCGCAGAAAAAGAAATACCTGCCCGACATAGCCTCCGGAAAAAAGTTGGCGGCGTTCGGACTCACCGAGGCTAACGCGGGTTCTGACGCTGGGTCCATGAGGACCACGGCAGTGAAAAAGGGCGACAAATACATATTGAACGGCACCAAACAGTGGATTACGAACGGCAGCATGGCCGAAACATACACCGTATTTGCGATGACCGATAAGTCCAAAGGCACCAGAGGCTGTTCCTGTTTTATCGTTGAAAAAGGGACACCGGGTTTTTCTTTTGGTAAGAAAGAGAACAAGATGGGCATCAGGGCATCCGCCACCACGGAACTGATTTTTCAGGATTGCGAAGTGCCTGCCGAGAACCTCATGGGCGGTAAAGAAGGGCTCGGGTTCATACACGCCGTCGGCACACTGAACATGTCCAGACCGGGAGTGGCTTCACAGGCACTCGGCATAGCGGCGGGCGCGCTTGACGAAGCGGTAGCGTATACGAGGCAGAGGGAACAGTTCGGCACAAAGATATCCTCTTTCCAGGCTGTCCAGCACATGCTGGCTAACATGGCGGTTGAGGTTGAAGCCGCGCGCGGGCTTGTATACAACGTAGCGCGCATGGTTGACGCCGGAGCCGCGGATTTTGCCAAGGAATCAGCAATGGCCAAATATTATGCCTCGGAAGTGGCTATGAGGACGACGACAAATGCTGTCCAGATATTCGGCGGTTACGGATACATGAAGGAATACCCGGTGGAAAAAATGATGAGGGACGCCAAGATAACCCAGATTTATGAGGGAACGAGCCAGATACAGTTAAACGAGATAGCTGCGAAGCTTATCAAGGAATCGGCAAAGAAAAAGTAACCATGATGGTGTACGGTTTGCGGTGAAACCGGGACGGGAAATATATCAAATCGGTAAACCGCCGAGGGTCGGAACATACTTGCCGGCCGAATACTAAGGAGGTCTGCATGAAGATAGTTGTCTGTATCAAACAGGTACCGGATACGACCAATATCAAGATAGATCCGGAGACCGGGACGCTCAAACGCGAATCGGCCGGAACCGTAATGAATCCTTTTGACATGTATGCAGTGGAAGAGGGCTTGAGGATTAAGGAGAAAATGGGAGGAACCGTTACCGTCATCACGATGGGTCCTGCCATGGCTAAAGAGATGTTAAAAAGCACGATAGGCATGGGCGTTGACGAAGCGGTGTTGCTTTCTGACAGGCTCCTGGCGGGTTCCGACACATGGGCCACATCCTACGCACTGGCAAAAGCGTGCGAAAAAGCGGGATACGACATAATACTGTTCGGGAAACAGGCTGTAGACGGGGACACGGCGCAGGTCGGTCCGTCAACCGCGCAATACCTGAACATACCATCGCTCACGTGGGTAAAAAAAGTACGCGAGATATCCGACAGGGATATCACGGTTGAGCGGATGATGGAGGACGGGGTTGATGTGGTAAAATCGTCCCTGCCTGTCGCGCTTACCGTCGTAAAAGAGATAAACGAGCCGCGTCTCGAGTCCCTGAAGGGCAAGATGAGGGCAAAGAAATACGATCCTCCGATATGGACGCTGGCGGATATAAACGGAGATCCGAATATGGTAGGCGTCAAGAACTCGCCCACCAGGGTGGCAAAGAGCTGGAACGCGGTCAGGGAAGCAGGCAAGGCCGAGATGATAGACGGCCCGGACGCGGCAGCGAAGGCAGACGTATTATTCTCGAGGCTCAAGGGCCTCGGAATAATAAAGTAAAGGGGTCGATAAAATGGCAGACACATTAAATAAAGATGAATACAGGGGTATATGGGTATTCGCCGAACAGAGGCGCGGCCAGTTCCATAATGTGACATTTGAACTGCTCGGAAAAGCGCGCGAACTCGCGGAACCGTTAAAGTGCGAAGTAAGTGCGGTTCTTGTGGGAAACGGCATAGAAGCAAAAGCACCTGAACTGATTGCGGCAGGGGCTGACAGGGTATACGTCGTTGATAACCCAAAACTGGAACATTTCAACGATGAACTTTATGCAAATGTGGTGGCGGATCTTGCCAAACAATTCAAACCGGAGATTATCCTTGCCGGCGCAACGGCTGTGGGCCGTGCATTTTTGCCCAGGGTTTCCATACAGGTAAATGCGGGTTTAACCGCGGACTGTACTGCTTTTGAACTGGATATGGAACAGCGCAACCTGCTCCAGATACGTCCGGCGTTCGGCGGATCGCTCATGGCAAAGATTATGACGCCTGAGAGAAGGCCGCAGATGTCTACGGTGCGTTATAAGGTGTTCAAGGCAATTCCCGCGGACGCATCGCGAAAGGGTGAGATAGTCAAGCCCTCAATAAAGGCTGACTGTTTTAACGCACGGTCTGAGTTCCTTGAGTTCATACAGGAAGTTGAGGCCACGATAAACATAGCGGAAGCGGATGTCATAGTGTCGGGCGGACGCGGAATGGGTTCGGGAGATAATTTTAAACTGATTTCTGATTTGGCCCGGGCCATAGGCGGTGCTGTAGGTGCCTCGCGCGCGGCTGTTGATTCGGGATGGATAAAATATTCGCACCAGGTTGGGCAGACCGGCAAGACCGTATCCCCAAAACTGTACATAGCCTGCGGCATATCGGGCGCTGTCCAGCACCTGGCGGGAATGCAGTCTTCCGATACAATCGTCGCAATTAACAAAGATCCCGAAGCGCCTATATTCGGCGTTGCAAAATACGGCATTGTAGGGGATCTGTTCCAGATAGTACCGGCACTTACCGAGAGGATAAAAAAGGGTTAAATTACAGATTTAGATAAATAAGGCCGCCCTCCCGGGCGGCCTTATTTTTATGCAAAACGTTACATGCAGCACATTTTATTCCGCTTGCTTTTACCGTTTTAACGGACTATATCCATTATATAGATAAGTGTTGATTTTTATTATTGGAATGTTATAATACTACCAAATTAGTTATATTAAAAGGAGGCAATTATGAAAGTACTTATAGTTGGAGGTGTGGCAGGCGGTATGTCGGCGGCAGCGAGGCTGCGCAGGTTATCCGAGAACATGGAAATTACGGTGGTGGAACGCGGCGGTTATGTCTCTTTTGCCAACTGCGGCCTTCCATATTATATAGGCGGGGAGATAACGGAGAGGAACAACCTGCTGCTGCAGACACCGGAATCGTTCAACGCGCGTTTCAACGTGAACGTACGTATCAATACCGAGGCGATATACATTGACAGGGTAAAAAAAGAGGTCAAAACAAGAAATTTAAAGACAGGCCTTGAATTCGTGGAAAAGTACGACAAACTGATTCTATCCCCGGGAGCGGAACCGCTAAAACCCGCAATACCGGGAATAGATAATCACGGGATATTTACATTGCGCAATATGGAAGATGCGGACAGAATCTACGCGCATATCCGGGACAACAGCCCGAAAAAAGCCGTTGTGGTCGGCGGAGGCTATATAGGCCTGGAAACAGCCGAGAACCTGAAACGCCGCGGTATATTTGTGACAGTAATAGAAGCGCTGCCGCAGGTTATGGGTTTTCTGGATCCAGAGCTCGCGGCTATTGTCCACCAACATTTGAAACAAAAAGGAATTGAACTTTACCTGGGAGATGGAGTCAGGGCATTTTCCGACAATTCGGGTATCGTAAAGGTTACACTGGCGTCGGGACGCGAGATCAATGCTGATTTTGTAATATTTTCCATCGGCGTCAGGCCCGACACAAAACTGGCAGCACAAGCCGGATTAAAACTTGGCACGCGCGGTATAGCCGTGGATGAGTACATGCAGACCTCCGACCCGGATATATATGCCGTGGGTGATGCAGTGGAAAGCGTTAATCCGCTGCTGGGCAAAAGTTTTAACCTGCCGCTTGCCGGACCCGCCAACAAGCAGGGCAGGATAGCGGCGGACAACATAGCGGAAGGCAATAAGGTAAAATACCGCGGTACTCTTGGAACCGGAATTCTAAAGATATTTGATCTCACGGCGGCTTCGACGGGTCTAAATGAAAGCAGGCTTTCTGATGAAAAAATAGAGCACTTAAGCGTGCTCCTGCACCCGGGCAACCATGCGGGATACTATCCGGGTGCCACGCAGATGTCTCTAAAAGTTATATTTTCGCCGCGTGACGGAAGGATTTTAGGGGCGCAGGCTGTGGGTTATGAAGGAGTGGATAAGAGGATAGATGTGATATCCATGCTCATGCAAAAGTCGGGGACGGTTGATGATCTGGTAAATTTTGAGCACTGTTACGCGCCGCCGTTCTCTTCCGCCAAGGACCCGCTAAACATGGCGGGGTTCATCGCGGAAAATGTCTTGAAGGGCCGTGCAAAACAGGTGACGGCCGTTCAGGTAATAAATAACCCGGGGCAATATGTTTTTCTGGATGTCAGGGAAAAGGATGAAGTCGAATTGGGAATGATACCGGGGGCACTAAACATACCGTTGAACTCCCTGCGGGCAGAAGCGTCACGGCTGCCAAAAGACAAAAAGATAGCCGTTTATTGCAGGGTCGGTTTGAGAGGATATCTGGCGTCACGGGTGCTGGAAAATCTTGGTTTTACCAATGTTTATAACCTTTCGGGAGGTTATGTAACGTACTCGGCGCTTGCCGGAAAACAGGGAAACGAGGGAATATTTAACGAAAAGGCCGAGATGGGTATGCACAAGCCGCAGGAAGTTCGCGCGGTGCCGCCGGGACCGGCAAAAATACTCGCGATTAACGCATGCGGGCTCCAGTGCCCCGGACCGATAATGAAATTAAAGTCTGAGATTGATTCGCTGCGTCCGGGTGACAGGGTCGAGATCAGCGCAACAGATCCGGGTTTTTACAGCGATATCAGCGCCTGGGCCAGGACTACCGGGAATAATATGCTTTCCCTGGAGTCTGATAAAGGGGTCATCAAAGCTGTCGTTGAAAAGGCGGCAATTGCCGCGGACACAGGCAAGGGCATGGTAAAAGGCGGTAACGACAAGACCATAATAGTATTCAGCGGCGATCTGGACAAGTTGATAGCTTCGTTCATAATAGCCAACGGAGCGCTTGCAATGGGCAGACGCGTTACCATGTTCTTTACATTTTGGGGATTGAACGCACTAAAACGGCCCAAACAGCCAAACGGCCTAAAAAAGAACATAATTGAAAAGGCGTTTGGGTTCATGCTGCCGCGTGGTTCAAAAAAAATGGGACTCTCCAGGTTGAACATGGCGGGTATAGGGCCTGTCATGATAAGGAACATCATGAAACAGCACAATATATCCTCGGTTGAGGAACTTATTGCTTCGGCCCAATCAAGCGGGGTCAGGCTTGTCGGCTGCCAGATGACAATGGACCTTTTGGGCATTAAAAAAGAGGAACTGATAGACGGCGTTGAGATAGGCGGAGTGGCAACGATGCTTGAATCCGCTGAAGCCTCGGATTCGAACCTGTTCATTTAAATCAGTCCTGCCGTTGGACCTGTTTAATTTGTTTTGTGGATATAATGGTATTCAAAATGTCACAGTCAGGCACAAATGGGGTCATAAAGAAAGCGCATATTTTGATGTATGAGGCAAAGAATAGATGAAACATGAAGCGTCCCGGGAAACTGCCAAAACTGTCTTTTGGTCAATATCCCGCATGAAATTTGTTTTTTGCTGATACAATAATATCGTTGCCTTAAAACGTTTCACATTGTATACTTTTTATCGTTGTTATTAAAAATGGAGAAAATGATGAAAAACATGGCAAAAACGGTGTTGGTAATATTATTAATAGTCTCGGCTTGCGGCAGTATAATTGCCGGCGGAACACGGGCGGGGCAGGACGCAGTTCCGGTGACCGCCGCGACGGTAAGCGCGCCGGTTACACCGGCTGTTGAAATGCCTTTTGGGGCAATGGCGGCCTCGGCTGTCACAACTTGCAGCCACGATACAATAGAGATAAAAGACTGGGCGAGGCTCTCGCCGATGAACCTGCAGGCCAAATGGCATTTCCGCATCAGGTTCAAAGACAAACCCGATGAGATACGCAGGGTGGACGGCATCATAGAATGGAAAAAAAATATGGACGGCACCGATTATTACTATTATTTTGTGCCGCTTGAAAATAAGGGCAATGTTGTCCGGTTCACAAATGAGGGTGCCTTTATCCGTAACCTGAAGTTCCCGGTATTTGGATTCATATTTCTCGATGTTCAACTGGACCCGGAGATAAAATACCTGAAATTCCCGCTAAATCCCGGTGAAGAATGGACGGCTGTTTCCATGGCAACGGTGGATTTGCTGAACCTTTTAAAACTGAAAAGAAAGACCGGCACAAAATTCACTGCCCTGCCTTGCGTGGATGTGACGGTCGATGGAAAAACGGTTCATGCTTTCAGGATAGCCAGCCGGATAGATAAAGGTGACGGTAAATTTGATAACGAAGAAAACTGGTACGGCGTTGATGTGGGCTTGATGTACCAGAAAACGGAATCATATACGCTGGAACTCGTAAGTTTTGAATTAGGTGAAGACAGGCGGGCCGAAGCGGGGGAAAACATAGCCGCCCTGGAGAAGTAGGAACATATGGACGGGCAGCCGGGCAGGATAAAAATAACAGCATTACGGGACGGAGAAACACTCATAGTCATCAAAGGACACAATTCTTTTTTGCATGCCTTCATACTTGTCCTCATTGAGAGCGCCATTTTTTCCGCATATTATATTTTAAGCGTTGTACTTGCAGCCATTGCAGGACGGTTGGGTTTGAACCCGGCGGTTGTGGCTATATCATGGATGCTTGCCGGAGTGACAATTTTTTACAGGGTAACAGCGGTATTTTTGTTGTTGCGTTCGTTGCTGTGGACGGCGGCGGGTTATGAGCGGCTCACAATCGGAGCAGGAACTCTAAAATACTCAAAAACGGTCCTTGGTATAGGTATTTACAGGCGATTCACAGCACAGGAGGCGCAGACCATTAAAGAGGTTGATTTTATACAGGAAAAGAATATACTGTATATGCTGAAATCAGAACTGTTAATGTGCGGAAATTCATTTGTTTTAAAAGGGAAAAACGGGAATTTCAGGTTTGGAAGGTACCTTACTATTGAGGAAAATGATGCTTTATTAAAGGCCGTCAGGGAAAATTTACTGCAGAATCCGTCATAGCCTCTCTGCTTTTGATAAAAAGTCCGTTATATGTTATAATTATTATAAAATAATGGGGTTCAGGCAAAAATAACAGGAGGGGTTATAGAAAAGAAAGTTTTCGTTTTTGTTCTGATGGTTTTTATGATTACCGGATGCTCCGCCACGGAGAAAAAGTCTGATACAGCAACAATTGCGACACCTGTAATGACACAACAAGAAATTATGAATGCGGCGGAAAACATGGTTGGTGATGCTCGGACCGGAGGAGCCGGCCGTTGCGGCAAAAAAAGCGGCTGTAAGGAACGTCACGGACGTCGAAAAAGCAGCTCAAACCATTGACAACGGCGCAAAAGCATCGGCTGATGCCGCTGGTGAAAAATCGACATCGGCAAAAGCGACTGCCGAAGCTTTAGGTGCATCAGTTCAGCCATAAGCAGAGACAAAAAACCGGTTCCCGTGGCGGCTGTTAGCGGCCTTGGTTGACATAATTGCCGGTATAATAAGCGTGGTTTCGCGCGGGAAAAAGAATAACGGGGATATAATCGGGATATGGATTATTTAATAATACGGAAAATTATCGGAGCATTTCATGGCGGGTTCTGAAAAATTAAATGTATCAAAGAAGACAAAACTGAAGATAATCCTGGGATGTTTTGCCGTCGTAGCGGTTATTATTACCATCGGGCTTGGATATGCCCTGCAGCCGCTTTTGATCGCATTCGGGTTATCTTATCTTGTTTTTCCATTGATAATACGATTGGAAAAAAGGGGATTAAACCGGATTATATCCGTTACTTTAATGTTTCTTTTTATGGCAGGGGCGCTCGTTTTTTCGGTTATGGCGGTTATGCCAAAACTGGCGGAAGAGACCGGCAGTTTTCTCAGGGAATTGCCCGAAAATTCCGTCAGGGCTTTAAAGATGCTTGAAAATTTCGCCGGCCAGGCCGGGATAGAACTCAATCTGAGCAAGCGCGGTGTTGACGGTCTCATAAAAGAGCAGTTGACACAGTTGTCGGCGGACGCCATTTCCAGGCTGACGGGTACGGTTTCCGGATTATTTTCCAACGTCATAAAGTGGCTGCTTGCCATACTGAACATTTTTCTGGTGCCGTTATTTTTCTTTTTTCTGATAATTGATTATGAAAAATTGAAACGGGAGATAAAAAGCTATATACCGGTAAAATATCTTCCGCTGGCGCGTGATTATATGGGCAGAATAAACAGGATACTGAGCGGCTATATCAGGGGCAAACTTGTGGTTGCCGTAATACTCGGTCTGCTTTATGGGCTGGGCTTGCATCTGATAGGCCTGAAATTCGGGTTTGTCATAGGATTTGCTGCCGGAGTGCTTTCCATTATACCGTATGTCGGTTCGTTCATAGGTTTCATAGCGGCCGTAATAATGGGGCTTGCTTATTACAAAGGTGTTGGACTGCTGGTATGGATCGGCGTTGTGTTCACGATTGCACAACTGCTGGAAACTTACATAATCACACCGAGGCTTGTGGGAGAATCGGTCGGGTTGAACGCTTTTATAACAATCCTGGCAATAATAATTGGCGGAAACCTGATGGGAGTCATGGGCATTTTTATTGCCATCCCAGTCGCGGCGATTTTACAGGAAATACTGGTTGATTTGAGGAGGGAATACCACCGGGTACTGTACGAACCTGTCAAAAACAAAAAAAAGTAATATAAATAATACCGCGCGGTTTTATGTTGAAAACAACATCTTTTCTGTGTTAAAATACATCCTGTTGTTTTTTTATAAATTGTATTTTTACTATATTACAAGGAGGAAAGAGCATGGCTAAGAAAGCGAAAGAGAAAAAAACCTCTGCCGCCAAAACATCGAAGAAAAAGTACATTTATTTCTTCGGTAAAGGCAAAGCTGATGGCGAAGGCACGATGAAGGCACTTTTAGGCGGTAAGGGCGCGGGTCTCGCGGAAATGACGAACGCGGGCATACCTGTCCCTCCCGGATTTACTATCACAACCGAAGTCTGCACGGCTTTCTACGAGGGCGGCAAGAAAGTTCCCGCCGGACTCGACGCGCAGATGATGGAGTATGTCAAAAAACTCGAGGACGCGGAAGGCAAGAAGTTCGGCGACAACGTCAACCCGCTGCTCGTATCGGTGCGTTCCGGCGCAAAGTTCTCCATGCCGGGAATGATGGACACCATACTGAACCTCGGCATTAACGATCAGACTGTTCAGGCCGTGATCAAGTCGACCAAAAACCCGCGTTTCGCATGGGACTCCTACAGAAGGTTTATACAGATGTATTCGGACGTTGTTATGGGACTGTCAAAAAAAGAGTTTGAGAGCCTGATAGATGAGAGAAAGAAAAAGAAAGGCATCAAATTTGACGTTGATTTTTCGGCCGAAGATTTTGAGGACATGGTAAAAGAGTTCAAGGCGTTTGTGAAAAAATCTCTCGGCAAGGATTTCCCACAGGATCCGATAGAACAGTTAAAAGGCGCACGCGACGCCGTGTTCCTGTCATGGATGAACCCCAGGGCCATTTATTACAGGAAATCAAACGCCATACCTGACGATATCGGAACCGCGGTTAACGTACAGGCCATGGTATTCGGAAATATGGGCAATGATTCCGGCACGGGCGTAGGTTTTACCAGAAATCCTGCGACAGGCGAGAAGGTGTTTTACGGAGAATATCTGTTGAACGCGCAGGGCGAGGATGTTGTTGCTGGCGTGAGGACCCCCAACCCGATAGCAAATCTGGCCAAGGAAATGCCGGAAGTTTACAAACAGCTCCGTGACATAACTACCAGACTGGAAAAACATTACCGCGACATGCAGGATTTCGAATTCACAATAGAAAAAGGCAAACTCTATATGCTCCAGACACGTTCGGGCAAGAGGACGGGCCCGGCGGCTGTCAGGGTGGCCGTTGAGATGGTAAAGGAAAAATTAATATCAAAAGAGGAAGCGGTACTGCGCGTTGAACCGCTGCAGCTTGACCAGCTGCTCCACCCGGTATTTGACCCCAAAGCGAAACCACAGGTCCTGGCAAAAGGAATCAACGCCTCACCGGGCGCCGCAACGGGTAAGGCAGTTTTCTCGGCCGAGGAAGCTGTTGAATGGGCCGAAAAGGGTGAGCAGGTTATCCTGGTCAGGCTCGAGACATCGCCTGACGATATACACGGCATGGACGTGGCCGCGGGTATCCTGACAGCACGCGGCGGAGCGACATCGCACGCGGCTGTCGTGGCAAGGCAGATGGGTAAGGTATGCGTAGCCGGCTGCGAAGCGCTTGACATACCTCATCACGACCCTAAATCATTCAAGGTTAAGGGAACTGATATCGAAGTCAAACTTGGCGACTGGATATCCATTAATGGGAGCAACGGCGAAGTGCTGCTGGGCAAGGTAGCCACGGTACAGCCGGAATTAAAGGGTGAGTTCGGCGAGTTCATGGAATGGGTTGACTCGTTCAAAACTCTAAAAGTCAGGGCAAACGCCGATATCCCGCGAGACGCCAAGGCCGCGAGACAGTTTGGCGCCCAGGGAATAGGCCTCTGCAGGACGGAACATATGTTCTTTGCGCCCGAGAGGCTGCCGTATATGCAGGAGATGATTTTGGCCACAGACGAGGCAGGCAGACGCAAGGCCCTCGAAAAACTCCTCCCGATGCAGCGCTCGGATTTCACGGGTCTGTTTGAATCAATGGAAGGCTATGGCGTTACGGTCCGCTTCCTGGACCCGCCGTTGCATGAGTTCCTTCCGAACCGCGAATCGTTAATGGTTGAAACGGCAAAGATGGAAGCCAGGGGAACCACAAACTGTGAAGACGAATCGCTGAAAAAGGCGCTCGAACTGATTCCGGGGAACGCAAACGACCTGGAAAAGCTGAAAATACTGCTGAACCGCGTCAATGAACTGCATGAGTTCAACCCGATGCTCGGACACAGAGGCTGCCGTCTCGGCATCACCTATCCGGAGATATCCGAGATGCAGACGCGCGCAGTTATCGAAGCGGCGCTTGACCTGAATAAGAAAGGCAAGAAAATTGTTCCCGAGATCATGATACCTCTCGTGGGTAACGTCAGGGAATTCATGGACCAGAAGAAAATAGTCGATGAAACTGCGCAGAAAGTCATGGCCGAAAAAGGAGCAAAAGTTCCTTATCTGGTAGGCACTATGATTGAGGTTCCGAGGGCGGCGGTTACGGCTGATGAGATTGCCAGGGAAGCCGAATTCTTCTCATTTGGAACAAACGACCTGACACAGACCACGCTGGGATTCTCCCGAGATGACGCGGGTAAGTTTACAAAGGTCTACATCGACAAAAAGATATTCACGGCTGATCCGTTCCAAACTCTGGACCAGGACGGAGTGGGCAAACTGGTCAAGATGGCTGTTGGCCTGGGCCGCGGTGTGAGGCCGAAACTTAAAATCGGAATTTGCGGCGAGCACGGCGGTGACCCGGCATCTGTTGAGTTCTGTAATGGCGCCGGACTTGACTATGTATCATGCTCGCCCTACAGGGTGCCGATAGCCAGGCTCGCGGCTGCTCATGCTGCAATCAAGGCCAAGGCGGCAACAAAAGGCAAAAAGAAATAAACACCCGCAAGGGTCTGTAATACGAAAAAGGAGGCCGTAAGGCCTCCTTTTTCATTATATTTGGGTCACAAACTGTCGTATTGCATTTTGCCGTTGTAGGCGCGACCTTTATGGTCGCGGCAGTGAAAGAAACCCCGCGCGACCGCAGGGGGCGCGGCTACAAGAGCGGATTGCGGTTGGAGGTGTTGTAAAGACTGTCGTTGTAGGCGCGACCTTTATGGTCGCGGCAGTGAGAGGACCTCGGCGCGACCGCAGGGGTCGCGGCTACGAGAGCGGATTGTGGTTGGAGGTGTTGTAAAGACTGTCGTTGTAGGCGCGACCTTTAT
>JAJFUW010000016.1 GCA_021372235.1 Spirochaetia bacterium | reverse complement strand
AAATACCATGTTTGCCGCTTATGCAATAACCCTGATTTATGTGGCCCTGCACTGGGTATTCAGGGAACCCATGCTGACATATTTCGGCGCGAAGGGCGAAACCCTGGAATTGGCCAGGTCCATCTACCTCACATGCCTTATATCAATACTGAATGACAGCGGGTTGTTTATTTTTTTCAGCATACTGCGCGCGACAGGCTATATAAACCGTCATTTTTACCGTCTCTTTGATTCAATCGCACTGAATACGGTGTTCGAGCCTGTATTTATCTACGGCTGGCTCGGGTTCCCGAGGATGGGGATACTCGGCGCACCGATGGCCAGGTTCATTTCCTACCTCGTGACCACGTGCATAATGATATTTATCCTCACAAATACAAGAGGGATACTGCATATCGGGAAAAAAGACCTGCACCTCGACCTGAAATTCCTCCTGGAGTACATAAAGGTGTCCTTGCCTGCGTGGGGCCAGGGGCTGGTGCAGAGCATAACAGGGCTTGTAATGCTTAAAATAGCCGCACCGTACGGCGACCGGATGCTGGCAACCATGGGAATCGGCTCCAGACTCGACAACTTCCTGTTCATGATAGGCTGGTCCATCAGCGGGTCAGCCTCTGTCATGGTGGGCCATAACCTCGGCGCCGGGAAGGTAGACCGGGCTGAAACGTCAATCACAACGGGGTTGAAGGTTTATTCGCTTTTCACGCTGGGCTTTTTCATGCTCTATTTCAATTTCCCGGCCGCGGTTATAGGCATATTCAGCCATGACCCCGGGATTATAAATTTCGGCTCGTCTTACCTGAAAATCGTTTCGCCGTTCTACCTGTTGATGGGAGTGGGCCTGATGACAGGCGCGGCTTTCAACGGCGCCGGATCGACAAAAACACCCATGGTCATTAACTTCATCGCTTTCCTGGGTCTGCAGATACCTATAGCTATCATACTGTCGCGCGTGCCTGCCATAGGATACAGGGCGATATTCATCGGCATTGCGGCTGTCTTTGTTTTTCAGTGCGTGGCAGGGTGGGTGATGTACAAAAAGGGGCACTGGAAGGCGAAAGAACTATAAAACTGGTCCAGGGTTCAGGGTCCATGGTCCAAAGGGTGCCGTTTGGACCCTGGACCTTGTACCTTGTTTTAAATGGATTTTGTCCTAAAATATGTTAAAATTACTGTATGAAAAAAATCATAATACTCCTTTTGGCACTGGCGTTTTACGCCGATATTTACGCTTTAAACAAGGTCCGCTGGAAGCAGATGGACTGGGAGATATACGACACGGACCACTTCAAGATATACTATTATAAGGGAGCGGAACTCCTCGCTAAAACCACCGCAATCTACGCCGAACAGGCGTTCGTCAAGGACACGGCCATTTTAAAGTACGAAGCCACGGGACAGATACCCCTGTTCATATATGAAAACAAACTCGATTTTACCTCCACAAACATAACCCTCTCGGTTCTGGGTGAGGGCACGGGCGGATTCACAGAAGCTTACAAGAACAGGGTGGTACTGCCGGGAACGGGCTCCCTAAAACAGCTCCGGGAGGTCATCACCCACGAAATAGCCCACGCGCTGCAATTCTCTATAATTTACGGTGACGGCATGCGTTCATATAATGTTGTTTATAAAAGCCTGTTTTTGCCAACGTGGGTCATGGAGGGCATGGCCGAATACTGCGCGGACGATTTTGACTCGCAGGGCGAAATGGTACTGCGCGACGCCGTCATAAATGACAGGTTGATACCGCTGGACAGGATGGAAGGGTTTGAACATTTGGACGAGGTGTACCTCGCGTACAAAGAGGCGCAGTCGGTTTTTATGTACCTCGTCGGGAAGTACGGCCCGGACACCATCTCTGAATTCGTAAAGGTGACGGCGGATGAGTTTGGCCTGGACAACGTCCTGAAAAAGGTGGTCAGGACCGATTATGATACGTTCATTAAGGACTGGTCATATTACCTGAAAAAGAAGTACTGGGCGCAGGTCCAGGGCAGGGATACGCCGGATAAATACGGCCCCAGGCTGACGAAAAATTCGCACTCCAGCATAACATACGACCAGGCTCCGGTTTTTTCCCCGGATGGCACAAGGATCGCGTTCGTATCATCCAGGGGCGGGCACAGGGAACTCTATATTATGGACCAGGATGGCAGGAACGCTGTCAGGATGTTTAACGCGCACGATTCACTCTCCACGGACGGACACCCGCTCTCATGGTCCCGCGACGGCAAATACGTTTATTACGCGGCAACAGAGAGGGGCAAAAGGTATATTTTTAAGGGCCATACGGGGACGGGCGTCTCAGAGAGGATAGACCTGAACGGCTACTATGACATATACTCGCCTGCAGTCTCGCCCGACGGCAATTACCTGGCATTTACGGCAACACAGGACGGTTTTTCCGATATTTATGTGGTTGACCTGCGTTCCGGCGCTGTCAGGAACATGACTAACAACATGTATGAGAACAATTATCCTGCCTGGTCACCGGACCAGAGTTCCATAATATTTACGGAAGAGAGGGATGATTATAGCAGGCTGGCGGTGATTGACGTCTCCACTGGGGAAAAGAAGTTCCCGGGCGTTCCGGAAAAATACGATTGCCGGTTCCCGTTGTATAAGAATGACAAAGAGGTACTTTTTACCGCGGATAAAAGCGGTATATTCAACCTCTATTCCATGGACATTGCCACGGGCGCGCAGAAACAGCTGACAAATATAATTAGCGGCGTCATGTACCCGTCCTACTGCAACGGTCAGGTTGTATACAGCTATTTTGAGGACGCGTGCGAGAATATTTACAAGTTTCTGGATGACAGGGACAGGGATATAAGGGAAATTCCGGCGGGTTATGACCCGGGCCGTGCGGCGCGTGATGCGGAATCCGCGATGAAAGCGCCGGAACCGGCTGCCGTAAAGGCCGCGGCAGTCCCGGACGACACGCAGTTCAGGGAATCGATAGAAAAAAAAGCGGCGGAACTGATCAGGAAGCAGTCGCCATATATAACGACTATAACCCCGGACCTGCTGTTTGCGGTCTTTGGCTATGGGACAGATACGGGCATGGTGGGGAGCGGGTACATATCGGCATCCGATATGCTGGGGGACCACAACATGGCGCTTCTGGCAAATTTCGTACCCGGCTACATAGCGCAGTTTGACCTGCAGTATGTCTACATGGGGCTGCCTTTTGACCTGGGGCTCGGGCTTTTTTACTACCGGAACGTCTACCAAATCTATGACTCCGCCACGAACCTGTTTTTTTCCCGGCTCGACACCACGCAGGTGGGCGGCACGCTCAGTATGAAATATGCCCTCAACCTGTATACCAGTTTTACGCTGAGCCTGCAGACCACCAGCGTGACGGATAAATACACCAATTATGAGACACAGAACTCCTATATATTTGATGGGACCGGCGTGCCGCAGACTCTGAACCTCGCCGGATTGTTGTTTAAATACGAACACAGCGCGTGGCGCGACCTGTGGCCTTACAGCGGGGAGGAAGCCGCTATATACGCGGAGACAGCGGACAGGATATTCGGCGGGACGAAATCATACAACCTGTACGAGATGGAACTGAAAAAATATTTTGACCTATCGGGGGCATCCGGTTACAACGTCAGCCTTTCCATGAGGCTGCTGCTGGCCGCAACCGACGGGCCGGACAGGCCCATGTTCCTGTTCGGCGGCATGAACACGCTGCGAGGCCTCGGCTACGGGGAGTACACGGGCGACAGGATAGGGTTGTTCAACACCGAACTGCGCTACCCGCTGGCCCGTAACATAAACTTCAAATTGTGGCCCTTTTCATTTATAATGATAAAGAACCTGAAACTGGCGCTTTTTGACGACTGCGGCCTGGCACGCACGGGCGAGATATCCGATTTGACCGCCGAAGAACTGAAAAACGGGATGGGCGTCTCTTTCATCATCGATGCTTTTTTGTTCCAGCAGCAGTACCTGCCGCTCAAGTTCGAGGTGGCGCGCAGGACGGACATAGCGGACGATAAGTGGAAATTTTATTTCAGCATTGCGACAAACTTTTAAACTGAAAAATGAGCAACGAACTATGAAGAAAGCAAAGGCCGAATAACGAGCCGCAAAGAAGTCGGGAACAATCATAACCACGTCCCCCGCACTCTTTATAGTCCATAACTAAATTTTGTTTGAGAGGAGTTCTATATATGAACTACGTTCACGCGGTTATTATGGGCCTGATACAGGGCCTCACCGAATTTTTCCCCATCAGTTCGTCCGCTCACCTGGTGCTGTACCCGAAACTGTTTGCCTCGGGTTCCGCTCTATTAAATTCGCTTTCTTTTGATGTGGCCCTGCACGCGGGGACGCTGGCAGCGCTTGTAATATTTTTCTGGAAACAGATATTGAGGCTGCTGGGTGCTTTTTTCAGGGGATTGGCCGGAGGGCAGGCGGCCAAAAGCGCGGATTTTAAGATGGCGCTTTATATAGCGGCGGCGACTGTTCCGGCGGTTTTTGCCGGGTATTTCTTTGGGGATTACATAGAGGCAAAAACGCGCAACCCGGTATTTATAGGTGCGGTTCTCATAGTTTTTGGACTGTTTTTATATGCGGCTGACAGGGCCGGTACAAAACGCAAAACGCAGGGGGCCATGAACCTGGCGGACGCGCTTTTGATTGGCACCGCGCAGGCACTCGCACTCATACCCGGCGTATCGCGGTCGGGAATAACAATAACAACAGGCCTCCTCGCCGGGTACCGGAGAGAGGCCGCGGCTGAGTTTTCGTTCATACTCTCCATACCGGCCGTGTTCGGGGCTTTTGCCATGCAGGCGCGCAACATTATGAACATAAGCGGCGGTGAAATTATGGTGACACTGTCGGGGTTTATGGCGGCGGCAGTATCGGGACTCATCGCCATTAAGGTACTGCTTGATTTTGTAAAAAATCACAACTACACGGTATTCGCCGCCTACAGGCTCATCCTGGGCGCGGCAATTATCATCATATTCTTGGAGGCAAAATGAAAGTAAGGTTTTTGGGCACGGGAACCTCGCACGGCATACCGGTCATCGGATGCAAATGCCCGGTGTGCACCTCGGCAGACCCGCGCAACAACAGGTACCGCTGCAGCGTGTATATCTGTGAGGGACAAACGGGCATCATCATAGACACGCCGCCGGAATACAGGTTGCGCGCGGTCGAATACTCGATTGACAGGCTTGACGCTGTCCTTTTTACCCACGGACATTTTGACCACACGGCAGGGCTTGACGACGTGCGTGTTTATAACGAACTGCAGGCAATGGACATGCCTGTCTATTCCGACGCGCGGACACTGCGTGAAATACGCGACAGGTTTGCGTACGTTTTCATGCCGACGCAGGAGGGCGGAGGAAAACCGAAACTGCAGCTTATCGAAGCGGAACCCTACAGTGAATTTAAAGTCGGTGAAATGGACATAATGCCGGTGGAAGTCGGCCATGGCGATATGAAGATTTCAGGATTTATGATAAATAAAAAATTCGCATATTTGACAGATAACTCTTTTTTACCTGACAGGACCTGCGATGTATTAAGAGGAATAGATGTGCTTGTACTCGGAGCATTAAGGCACAAACCGCACCCCACACATTTTTCTCTGGAACAGGCTGTTTTGGCCGCCAAAAAGATTGGTGCAAAAAAGACATATTTTACCCATATGTCGCATGCCCTGGATCATGGCGCTACGGAGGAAAAACTCCCTGAAAATATTAGGCTTTCCTATGACGGACTGAAATTGGAGATTTAAAAGCAGGACGCCGGTCAAATGTTATACATTAAGAAATACAAATATTATTAATATAAAACTTATAAAGCAAAAATGTTGCAACGCCGTTCCGGAACTTGACATCGTGTATTAATCTGCTATAATATTTTTGTCAGCATCAACAATACTATTGGGGAGCGTAAAAATGGACAAAAGTTCATCGGAACAGGAAATGAAAAATTTCACGAAAGAGTTTTGGTCAACGTTCGAGAAGACCGGTTCCATCGGAGCATTCCTGCTCTACACAGATATCAAGAAAAGGGAAGAAAGATCTTTTAAATCAAAGGAAAGAAATAACACTTTACAAAAATAGGGCTCTAAAGTAATATTATTACAAATAACCCCGTGTCTTAAGACACGGGGTTATTTATTCATAAAAAAACAGAGGGACAAAATGAATGTAGAGGAAATAAAATCACGGATAACCACAGACGCGGCCGCCGTAAAAGACAACCCTTCCCTGTCCCTGTTCAAAGCAAAGTACCTGGGGAAAAACGGTATCGTGACGGCTTTATTTTCATTCATTAAGGACGCACCCACACCCGAAGCTAAAAAAGAGACCGGAGCGCAGGTTAACCTGCTTAAAAATTTTGTAGAGGAAAAGTACATGCAGGCGGAACTCGCACTGCTTGAAGCAAAAAAAACGGAAGAATTGAAAGGTATTGATGTTACCCTGCCGGCTTACTCGGTATCGCAGGGCACGCGCCACCCGCTCACCCTGGTCATGGAGGAGATACGTTCCATATTTACCCGTATGGGTTTCTCCATCGAAGAGGGGCCGGACATAGAAAAGGACTACTACAATTTTACCGCGTTGAATTTCCCGATAGAGCATCCGGCGCGGGACATGCACGATACGTTTCATGTGGATGACGAGCACCTGCTGCGCACACACACATCGCCAATACAGATACATACCATGGAAAAATACGACCCGCCGCTTCGGATAGTGGCTCCGGGCAGGGTTTACCGCAGGGATGCCATAGACGCTTCACACTCGCCCGTGTTCCACCAGGTCGAGGGTTTTATGGTCGATGATAACATACGTTTTTCAGATCTAAAAGGCGTACTGGACCTATTTTTAAAAGAGATGTTTGGCAGCGACCTGAAAACAAGGTTCAGGCCGAGTTTTTTCCCGTTCACCGAGCCGTCCGCCGAGGTTGACGTGCAGTGTGTTAACTGCCGTGGCAGGGGCTGCCAGGTCTGCAAGCAGACCGGGTGGCTTGAGATACTCGGTGCGGGCATGATACACCCGAATGTACTCCGCGCCGTTAAATACGACCCGGAAAAGTACACGGGGTTCGCTTTCGGAATGGGGGTCGAGAGGATTGCCATGCTAAAATACCGGATCGATGATATGAGGCTTTTCTTTGAGAACGATGTTCGGTTCTTAAAGCAATTCAGGTGAAGTTTGTCCTGGCAGCGCTGGTTTTTATAACAGCGGCTGTCATGGCATATCTGAACAAAGTCCTGCGGGGCGGCATCGTGTCCGCCGCCGCGCGTTACAGAACATACATTATCGGGCTTACCGGACCAAAAACTTTCAAGTTGCGGCCCGACAATACCATTATATTCCAGGCCGCAGCCGGGGTGCTGTTGCTTTTGTTAAGCTTTATTACCGGCCTATGGTATGTATCTCTGTTGGCAATTCCTGCCATATTATTGATACCCGCGTGGCGCGCATCCATAATGAAAAAGCGTTACGAGCGTTCCTATTACGAGGGTTTGCCCGGGTTTTTGGAGTCGGTCATATCATGCCTGAAAGCGGGGTTCTCCATATCCGCGGCACTGCGCGAGGCTTCCTCACGCGACAGGACGCCGGTAGGGACGGAGGTTGCGCAGGCGCTGAAAAAAACCGGGCTGGGAATGGGGCTGGCCGAAGCACTGGCATCCATACACGGCCGCGTGCCGATAAAGGAAAACGAGATAATATTCGGGGCGATAGGCACCTCGATTGAGACCGGCGGCAACATCACGGAGGTGCTATCGAACATACTGGAGACGATAAGGAAACGGTCCGAGATAGAGCGCGAGGTCAAGGCCCTGACATCGCAGGGCGTTATGTCCGGGGTAATAGCGGGCTCGCTGCCGCTGTTCATGATAGGCGTGATATCGCTAATTGACCCGTCTTTTATGGCACCGCTTTTTTCCACCGCGTGGGGCGCGGGTCTGTTGGGTATAGCCGCGGCCATGGAATTAACCGGGGCGCTCCTGATAAAAAAAATAGTGGATGTCAAGTGATGAAAATAATACTACTCCTGCTCATAACGGCGTCGGTCTCGGCGTTTGCGGGCGGGGTCGCCATAATAATCCACCGCAGGTCAGCGCTGGCACAGTTAACGGGCGCGGGCAAAAATCCGATGGCAGGCAGGCTGGCAGGTTACGCCCGCTATGTCATGGATTATTTGCTCAGAATCAATTCAAAATTCACAGGTGCGGCGGGATATATAAAGATCAAGGCAATGCTGGATAGCCTGAGTCCGAGGCTGGACATACAGCCGGAGTATTTCCTCCTGCTGGAGCAGGCATGCGCTGCGGCCGGGTTCATCATAGGCAGGCTTGCTGTTTCATCGCCGCTGGCCGGGGTTGCATGCGGCGCCGCGGCTTTTTTTGTACCGCGCGGGTTGCTCTACTCCCGCGTGAAAAAACAGGCTGAAGATATGGTCAGGGAACTCCCCGACGCTTTTGATATCATAGGCGCCTCGATAGAGGGCGGGTTGTCGCTCAATATGGCGCTGGCACGTTACGCCTCGAGTTCAAAGAGCGTCTTCGCGGGGGAACTGCAGAACTGCCTCAAAAAGACAAACCTGGGGAGCCCGTTTGAGGACGCGATGCGTTCCATGGAACAGAGACTGCGCGTGCCCGAGGTGACCTATTTTGCGGATGTTTTCATACAGGCTGACAGGCTTGGCGGCAATGTCAGGGACATCATAAAAGCGCAGGCGGACGAGATCAGGAAGAAAAGATTCCAGTATCTGAAAAAAAAGGCGCATGAAGCGCCGGTAAAAATGCTGATACCCCTTATTTTATTCATCTTTCCGGTAATATTCATTGTCCTGTTCGGCCCGGTTGTGATAAGATTACTCAACGGGTTGTAGATAGAGATAAAATATAAATGCAGTTTGGTGATAAAGACAGAAATTCGCCCGACTCCCGGCTGTATTTATCTGTTACAATGGAGGCTCCTATGCGTCTGGTGAAAGACGGAAAAACCATCGCCTCCCGTGTTGACGTTCCGTCAACGTTTGTCGGGCGCGCAGCCGGATTATTGGGCAGGGGCGACATACCCGCGGGTTACGCCATGTTTTTTCGAAACTGCAATTCCATACATACCTTTTTCATGAAAATCCCAATTGATGTTATAATGACGGACAGCAAAGGCAGTGTGGTTTATTGCGCGACTGTCAAACCGTGGCGCGTGGCGGCATGCCTGCGGGCCGGAGACACATTCGAAATGATGGCGGGGAGTATAGAAAAACTGGGGATTGTGTCGGGAGATAAAGTAGAACTGCAAAAAGAAAGGACAAAAGACAGACAACCGGAAACGGAAGTATGACAGGGGAAAAGCGAGAGAAAAAAGACAGAATACGCTTAAAATTTTTCACAATAAAACAGGAGCTGATATGAGCGTAGTCAATCTCTATCCGAAAAAGCCGGATTTAAGTTTTTACCACAAAAACTCCGAGGTGTCATACGACCCCACAAACAAATACTATCAGGCGACTTTTGATTTTTCCTTTGAAAAGGAGATATATGACCTGATAGAATCCTTCATTGCCATGGCGCTGTCCGACGAGAGGCCCGGGGATTTTGGCGCGCTGCCTCAGGACCGCAGGATGACCAATTTTTATTTTGACGTGCTCGCGGATTTCAATAGCGCACCGTGGGATAAATTTAACGCGTGGTATTTCGACAAAAAACAGAAGGTCCTGACGTCCGTAAAATCCATAATTCTGAACTCCATAATGCAGCAAAAAGAACTGAAAGTCGACGAACTTGAGTTTTTTACCTGGGCGGCGCTCACCTCGTTGATATCCGGTATGGCCGAGGATTATTTTCAGAAGCATTTTGAAACACTAAAAATCATGCGCGACACGCTCGCACTCCGGCTCGGGGAGGCTTTTGAGATAATCCTCACCGAAGTTTTCAGGGACGAAGAACTCGACAGGCTCCGTACGGAAAAGACAGGCCAGGACAAGCGCAGGATTGAGCCGCTTATCAGCAGGTACGTGCTCATGTACCCGGACGCCGCCGACATGTCCAACGTGGAGAGGGTTATTTTTTCCCGCGACAGGTATTTTTTCATAGACAGGCAGGTTTTTAACCGCCTGCTCGATATGTTCGAACAGGTGCTGGGCGCTTCCAAACGGCTCAAAAAACACGACAGCCTGCGCAACATATTGCCGGACATGGCTTCCATAAAACTCATCCTCGCGGACAAAAGGGACAGGAAAAATTTTACGAAACTTGTACAGAGGGACAGGGAGTTCAAGCGGCGCATGGTAATGAAATACGAGCAGGGCATCCTGCGGCGCGTGATACGCGAGATATTGGCGGAGACAGGCTCCTGTGACCTGGTAAATTTTGTGAAGCACGACAGCGTGCTCGCCGAATCGCTGGAGGACCATAAAGTCAGGAATTACCTGGTAAAGCAACTTAAAACCATCGGCAGCAAAAAATCAAAGGACCTGGCCCGCTATGCGGGAGTCGCAATGGAGCGGGTAAACAGGAGCGTCCGTTCATTTGGCGGGATAAGCCCGAAGGAGATGGAAAAGATTATGGGAGCCACGCTGGAAAATTTTTCTGCGTGCATGCGTGTCATGAATAATTTCCTCTATGTCAGGCAGAAATACGGCAAAAAATCAGCCTATTCCGAGGAGATGCTCGGGATAAAGGTCATGAGGCAGTCGGTTCTGACCCCGGTCAATAACCCGGAGACCGGCATGGAGAGGATGGAATGCCTGCAGATAGGCGCGGACCAGAAGACAAGGATAGAGAATCTGTTCGAGGAGGGCAACCTGTTCTATGTGAGGGGGCAGGGGCAGATATACGCGGGCAGCGAGGGCGGCCTCAGGGGCAAAAAAATTTTCATGTTTACCGACCTGCGTAACTCGACCGAAACGACGATGAAACTTACCAAAGACACCGCGGGTTTTTTGACGCCCTACCTGAACACCGTCTACAAGACCTCGGTGGCAAACGGAGGCACGGAGATATATTTCGCAGGCGACGGTTTCGCGGCGCACTATGCGAATGTGACTGACTGCATCAGGGCTGCATACCTCACCCACAAGGATTTTGTGGGACTGCGCAAAGAGGCGGAGGAAAAGATAAAAAAGAAGGAAAAAGAACTGTTTAAGGAAGCTGTCAGGCTGGGCGCGGTGACCACGGACATGAAGCCGGGCCGCATCGGGCCCGTGGACCCCAAACTGGCGGAGGATATAAAGGAGATGCTCGTACACCTGTCCAACCCCGGGGAAATGGAAGTCGAGGATATCATTCACATGGTGGCGGGCAACTATTCCATGCCCAGGGTCGAGATGGGTATCGGAATAACTTTGGGGGAGCTGTTTTTTGCCGTGATAGGCGAGGAGAACAACATCAGGTTCAACATAGTCCTCTCGCCGAGCCTGACGCAGGCCGCGCGGCTCTCGGGGTCGAACGCGGAGGTAAAGGCATATCTCGAAAAACTGTACGGCATGAAAAATATGCCGCGTAAAGCATGCGCCTACGAGCACAAACTTTTCAATCAGGGCATAGTCATCACACAGGATGTATTTAACGCCCTGCGCGCGGAGGTCGAGGTGGAGACGCTCGAAGGCAGGGAACTGAACCTGTCCTACAATGTTTATATCTATTATGACAGGTCGCTCGACCGCAACATGGCGCTTTCAAAACTGGAGATGCCGATTGCCCTGAAAGGCATCGAACACGACATCGAGGTATTTGAGGTGTTCAGCCCGGCCGCGCAGGTGGACCAGTATATAAACAATTACCTCAAGGGGCTGGGTAAACAGGGGAAATCGTAGGGACGGCGCTGTAGTTGTGTCCAGAGGGTACGCATACATAAAAGTCCTTAAAATAAAGG
>JAJFUW010000237.1 GCA_021372235.1 Spirochaetia bacterium | reverse complement strand
TTTTTGGGGAGGTTAACATGGCAGTAAAAAAGTATTCCTGTGCCATAGATCAGGGGACTACAAGCACGCGGTTCATGATTTTTGGCCACAGGGGCTCGATTGCGGCGTCACACCGGGTCGAGCACAAGCAGCTATATCCCGGAGCAGGATGGGTCGAACATGACGCCATGTCCATCTGGGAAAACACCTGTGAGTGCGTGCGGCAGACACTTTCCAAATCCGGTATAAAATCCGCGGAGATATCCTCCATAGGCATAACAAACCAGCGCGAGACCACGGTTATCTGGGACAGGGATACGGGCAAACCGCTCTACAACGCTGTTGTCTGGCAGGACATGCGCACCGCGGATATATGCGAAACGCTGGCAAAAAAGGGCGGCAAGTACCGTTTCCAAAAAATTACCGGCCTGCCGCTTGCCACCTATTTCTCAGGCCCCAAAATACGCTGGCTGATTGACAACATCCCCGCCGTAGCCGACGCCGTTGCAAAAGGCACCGCGATGTTCGGCACGATGGATACATGGCTGATATGGAACTTAACCGGCGGCGCGCATGTGACCGACCCTACCAACGCCAGCCGCACAATGCTCATGAATCTAAAGACGCTTGACTGGGATGACGGCATGCTAAAAATATTCGGCATCCCCAAAAACATGCTTCCGGCCATCAAACCGTCCTCTGACCCGGATTCATACGGCAGCACGCTCATAAACGGGCCTTTTGGCGAGCGCATCCCGGTCATGGGAGATTTAGGCGACCAGCAGGCCGCTCTCTTTGGGCAGGCGTGCTTTGCCCCGGGCGACGCGAAGAACACTTACGGCACGGGATGTTTCCTCCTTTTAAACACGGGCAATAAGCCCATCATGTCAAAAAACGGTCTGATTACCACCGTGGGTTACAAGATAGGTGCCTCTCCGGCCGTCTACGCTCTGGAGGGGTCAATAGCGGTTGCCGGCGCGTTGGTCCAGTGGTTCAGGGACAAACTTGGAATCATAACGAGCGCCCCCGAAATCAATGACCTGGCAGCCGGGGTTAAAGATAACGGCGGCGTCTATTTTGTTCCTGCCTTCTCGGGGTTATTTGCCCCCTACTGGCGTTCCGACGCGCGCGGCCTTATTATCGGCCTCACACATTACACGGGCAAAGAACACATTGCCCGTGCCGTCCTGGAAGCGGTGGACTTCCAGGCCCGCGAGATATTTGAGTCCATGGCAAAGGACTCGGGAATACGGCTCACTTCCCTGAAAGTCGACGGCGGCATGACAGCAAGTTCATTGCTCATGCAGTTCCAGTCTGATATACTGAATGTTACTGTAACACGCCCTAAAGTGGCGGAAACGACCGCTCTCGGCGCGGCTTACGCGGCAGGGCTGGCCTGCGGGTTCTGGAAAAACACGGACGAATTAAAAGCCAACTGGATTAAGGACGCCCAATGGGAGCCCAAAATGGCGGAGGAAAAAAGAGAAAATTATTATAAAGAGTGGAAGAAAGCCGTTAAAAGGACCATGAAATGGGTTGAGTAGTATCCCTTTAAGCAATAGAACGAGCCATAAGCCATGAGTCAAAGGAAAAGCGGCGAAGGAAAATGAGGAATAGCACAATGTAAAGCCGTTGCTTTGTCCTCCTCGCTTCATATCTCCCGGCTCCCGGCTTCTGGCTCGATACCTCAAAAACAACAAAGGACCTTATGAAAAATAAATACGACGTAGTTATAATCGGTTCCGGTATCATAGGTTCCCTCACAGCCCGCTATCTTTCACGCTACAACCTGTCCGTGCTTGTTGTGGAAAAAGAGATAGACGTCGGCATGTGCCCTTCCTCCGCCAATTCAGCCATAATCCACGCGGGTTACGATCCCAAACCCGGTACCATGAAGGCCGAAATGAACGCCAAAGGTAACAGAATATGGCATTCGCTTGCGCCCGAACTCGGAATAGTATTTGAAAAGACCGGCAGCCTTGTCGTGGCAACAAGCGAAGACGATGTTTCAAAACTAAAACAGCTTCAGGAACAGGCCGCCGCAAACAATATCCCCGGTGTTGAGATACTGGACAAAGAACAGCTGAAAACCCGGGAACCACTCATCAATCCGGAGGCCGTTGCGGCCCTCTGGGCGCCCACTGCAGCCGTACTTGACCCGTTTGGTGCCGTACTCGCGGCGGCTGAGAATGCCGTTGCCAACGGCGTTACTTATCTTTTTGAAACGGAATTCACGGACTTCATTATTGACTCCGGCAGAATAACCGGTATCAGGACCACCAAAGGGGATTTCATCTGCCGCAGGGTTATAAATGCGGCCGGCCTATACGCGGACGAAGTGACCCGCAAAGCGGGCGCGAGGATTGATTTTTCCATTACCCCGAGGAAAGGCTCATACCTGATATTTGACCCCATGAAAATAACGCTCAAAAACGTCATCTTCCCGGTTCCTTCGGAAATGGGCAAAGGCATACTGGCCTCGACTACAACGCACGGGAACGTGCTGATCGGGCCAAACAACGAGGCATGTGACGGCAAGAATGATACGGCGACCGGCGAGGATGGCCTTATGGAGGTCTTTAACGGTGCGAAAAGACTGATCCCTTCCCTGGACCTAAAGAATGTCATCGCGCAGTACTGCGGCGTCCGCGCCAAAGGAAACGGAACCGGGGACTTCATTGTTGAAAAGGCTTCGGAGGTGCAGGGATTGATAAACCTGCTCGGCATAGAATCGCCCGGTTTTGCATCTGCCCCGGCGATTGCCCTGCGCGTGATAGAACTGTTGAAGGAGTCGGGAGAAAAACTGGAGGAGAAGCCGGACTGGAATCCGGTCCGCAAACCTTTTCCCCACTTTCACAGGATGTCCAACGTGGAAAGAAAAAAACTGATAGCAAAAAATCCGGCTTATGGCAGGATAGTCTGCCGTTGTGAGGAAATCACAGAGGGCGAGATACTTGACGCAATCCACTCGCCTGTACCGGCGCGGACTTATGACGGTATCAAAAGAAGGACCTGGATGGGCACGGGCCGCTGCCAGGGCGCGTTTGACTATCCGAGGGTGATAGCGATACTCTCGCGTGAACTGGGCATACCGGCTGAGGAAGTTACGAAAAAGGGCAAAGGCAGCGAGCTGGTCTATAGGGGGACGAAAGAATGCGCTCAATAGTGCCATGGGTTTGTCTCAATAGCGCAGGAGTTTTGTTCCATTTGAGACGCCCTACGGGGCGGGTGATTTATGAATACCACATATGATGTTGTAGTTGTTGGTGCCGGGCCCGCGGGGCTCGCTGCCGCCATAGAGGCAAAAAAGACAGGGGCCGGAGACGTGCTCATAATCGAACGCAACGATGAGCCCGGGGGCATACTGCCCCAGTGTATACATAACGGTTTCGGATCGGTCATTTTCAAAAAGGACCTTCCCGGCCCCGCGTACGCGTATAACTTCATAGAAGAGGCAAAGACGCTCGGCATTGAAATAGTGCTCGACACCATGGTACTGAACATCACCCCGGACAAAAAAATAACCGCCGCCAACAGCCGCGACGGTTTCCTGGAGTTTGAGGCCGGGGCAATAATACTTGCAATGGGCTGCCGCGAGCGCACGCGCGCCAACATACGCGTGCCGGGAGACAGGCCCGCCGGTGTCTTCACCGCTGGCACGGTCCAGAGGCTGGTCAACATCGAAGGCCTGATGCCCGGAAAGAACTTTGTCATCCTGGGTTCCGGGGACATTGGCATGATAATGGCAAGGCGCCTCACGCTTGAAGGTGCGAACGTCCTAAAGGTCGTTGAACTCATGCCCTGCCTGACAGGCCTGCGCAGGAACTACGTGCAATGCCTGCAGGATTTCAACATTCCTCTATCCCTCTCGACTACAATAAAACGCATTATCGGGAAAAAGCGGGTTGAAGCGGTTGAAACGGTGAAGGTCGACGAATCCTTAAATCCCATCAGCGGTACGCAAGAAACAATAGCATGCGATTCCCTCCTGCTGTCCGTGGGACTGATTCCCGAAAACGAATTGTCAAAAAAAGCCGGCGTCATACTGGACCCGCTGACAGGAGGCCCGGCGGTTGACGAAAATATGGCCACAAACATCAACGGCATTTACGCGGCAGGCAATGTGGTTACAATATACGACCTCGTTGATTATGTTTCAAAGGCCGGGATGATAGCCGGCACTAACGCCGCCCTGTACACCATGGGCAAATCCTCTTCCCCAAAATACTACCGGTTAATACCCGGCGACGGCGTGCGGTCTGTGGTTCCGCAGAGGATAAATACCTCAAATATTGCTTTAAAATCTTCCTCAACAGAGATACTGATAGAACTCCGCGTCCTGCACGAATTTGACAGCAAGGTATTTATAGATATCATGGACGGTGACAAAGTGCTCTACTCACACATGGAAAAATATGCCAGGCCCGCGGAGATGATAACTCTGAGGGTCGATACGTCAAAACTCGCCGGAGCGACGGGGGATTTGACGGTTGTGGTTTCGAGTAAATAGGTCCGGGAGGGGCCAAAGGACGGTCTAATGTTGCAGGGCCCGGGGCCCAAATAACAGTCTCAGGTTGCCGGGGCCTTGAGACCCGGGATAATACGCCAACTATAACGGATTAGCAAACCATAGAATAATAAGGAGAATAGGAATGGAAAGAAAATTCGTGTGTATTAGATGCCCCCAGGGCTGCGAGATAACCACAACCCTCAACGGGAACGGGGCAATAACAGAGATAACCGGAAACTCATGCAGAATAGGCGCTGACTTTGTAAAGGCCGAACTTACCGATGCCCGCCGCACCCTTACAACCACAGTTAGGGTATCAGGCGGCACCCGACCGTTATGCCCTGTCTGGACGGAAAAACCCGTTCCAAAGGACAAAGTGCTTGACCTTGCGGCCCAATTGCGTACAATAACACTCAATGCGCCGGTCTCAGCGGGACAGATAATAATTAAGAACGCGGCCGGTACAGGCATAAATATTGTGGCATCCGCGCCGGTTATGGCGCCCGGGGGTAAATAGAAATTGAAAAGACCTGTCTTAATCGCGGTAATCACAGCAGTCGTCGCAGTGGCTGCAATTTTCCTCTATAACCACATCAGTTCGGTCAGGTCCATACGCGTATCCGGGGCCCATGTTTTTGAAGATTATTATACGGCACAGTCTATTCCTCTGAACCGCTTTTCAGGCGGTTTAAAGGGTTCGCTGGACGTCCTGATGGACAAGTCACTTGAACACAACCAGGGCAGCGGCAACAATGCCGACTATCTTCCGGTCATAATCAGCCTCACATCTGTATCAGGCCGTAAGACCGACTATTTGCCCCTGGAAAAGCCGTGGGCGCCGGTAGCGCCCGTTGACCTTTACGGCAATTCCACCCCTGTCTTCATGGTGGAACAGTATATTACTTACGGTGCCGGCGATACAGCCGTACCGGTCACGGAATTCATAGAGGTCTCCGGAAACAAACTCGCCTTTCTGGAGTACACTTCACAGCAGACGGGTAAACGCGGGCGCATGTCGTTTGTCAGGTCACGCAACTCTGCCTGGGCAACGGTCAATTCCGGCAGAGGACCCGGTATGGACATACTGCAGGCAATCATTCTTACGGGAACTCCGGGCGCAGTCTCCGCCGAATTTTTGAGGTTCTATTATGATGGTAAAAGCTGGATTATGCTGTCCGTTGCAGGCCGGGCGGCAGCCGATTCTGACTTTAACACCTATTTTCCGCCGGACTCCGCGTTCCCCGAGGCACCCCGTGCTGTCGCTTCAACAACAGGGGCCATAAAATGACCGCAAAAAAACTTATACTCGTGGCGGACGATGAACCCGATATACTCTCTGCGATAAAGGAAACATTGGAGGAAAAGTTTGACATAATAACAGCCGTCAACGGCAGGGAAGCGATTGACATGGTATTTTCCCGTTCCCCTGATATGGTCATAATGGATGTAAGCATGCCCGGGATGGACGGTTTCGATGCAGTGCGGCAGTTGCGCTCAAAGCGTTCCCCGACGGACCCGCCTGTCATCTTTTTGAGCGCCAGAACGCAAAGGGCGGATGTGGAGCAAGG
>JAJFUW010000218.1 GCA_021372235.1 Spirochaetia bacterium | reverse complement strand
AATAAGGCGAACAAGGCGGCAGGACTTTTTAACTGCATCCAGTCGGTTGATTCCGTTGAAATTGCGGCGAAACTTGACTCGGCGCTAAAGCAGACCGGCAGAAAACTGGACGTGCTGGTGGAATTAAAGGTCTCAGGCGAGGAGAATAAATTTGGGTTGCTTCCTGACGACTTGCCGGAACTTTTGGACGGCCTGGGAATATTCAAGTCCCTGAATATCAAGGGCATGATGGCTATGGCCCCGTACTTTAAAGACGCAGGACAGGCAAGGCCCTACTTCAGAAAAGCCAGGGAGGCTTTTCTGAAGGCGAAAAAAAAGGATTACGGCCCAAATATATCCATGGAGGTCCTGTCCATGGGGATGTCGCATGATTACAAACAGGCAATAGAAGAGGGCAGCACCATGGTAAGGATAGGAAGCGCAATATTCGGGAAGAGGGAATACTAATAATACGCGCGGCATACAAAGCCGGGCAAAGGATAAAAACTATGAAAGCAAAAAAGAACTTCTCAAAGGCGGTGCCGGTAAAGATAGGTTTTCTTGGCGCGGGCAACATGGCCCAGGCCATAATGAACGGACTGGTAAATTCGGGTATGAAAAAGGGGTTGTCCATAAGCGCATACGACATAAACGCGGCGGCTGTTGCGGCGGTATCGGCGAAGTACGGGGCAAAGCCGGTTGCGTCGGCGGCTGAACTGGTCGAAGGCTGCCGGGTGGTAATACTGGCTGTCAAACCCCAGAATTTTGCGGAATTATTTGAGTTGATAAAGGGCAGCCTGACGTCAAAACATCTGTTGATCAGCATTGCCGCAGGCATATCAACGCAAAAAATATCATCCCTGGCCGGAAAAAAAGCGGCCATAGTCCGTGTGATGCCGAACACACCCGCGTTGGTGGGGATGGGGGCCGCCGGATACTCGTTTACAAAGGCTGTGGGGCCTGCCGACAAAAAAATGGCGTCACAGATACTGTCAACTTTCTGTTCCGCGGCGATAGAACTCCCCGAGGAAAAACTCAACGCTGTTACAGCGCTCTCGGGCAGCGGGCCCGCGTATGTTTTTTATTTCGCCGAAGCAATGCTAAAAGCTGCTGATGAACTCGGACTCAACGCGGCGGATGCGAAAAAACTGGTCATACATACGTTCAAGGGTTCTGCTGAACTGATGGAAAAAAGTCAGGAAACGCCGGCACAGTTGCGCATAAAGGTTACCTCAAAAGGAGGAACGACACAGCGCGCCCTGGATGTCATGGAGTCGGCCGGTGTAGCCGAGACTGTGAGGCTGGCGGTCAGGGCCGCAAAAGAGAGGGCGGACGAACTTGGGAAATAAACTTTTATACGCGCTGACCAATACTATTGAGTTCGCGGCCACTCTTTATATTTTTATGATATTTACCCGCGCCGTGATGACCTGGCTCCGCACCGACGTGATATACAGGTATAAAAAGTTCTTTGATTTCATCATAAAAATGACGGACCCGCTGGTGCTTTTTTGCGTGAAGAATCTCCCGGTCAGGGCAGGCGCTTTTGACCTGACACCGGTCGTTGCCATACTCGTGGTGGAAGCGGTGAAGGTTCTGCTCATATTCGCGCTCAGGGCCATGTTGGGTTCATGATAAATATCGGCATCACGAATGACGGGGCGTTTTTTAAAGTCAGAACGATACCGGGAGCGTCAAAAAGCGGGGTCTGCGGGGAACATAACGGCGCATTAAAGGTGAAAGTGAACGCACGGCCGGAAAATGGCAGGGCGAACAGGGAACTTATCGAATGCCTTGCTGCTTTTTTGGGTGTAAAAAAGGCGGACGTGACATTGGCGCGGGGAGAAAAATCAAGGAATAAGACAGTGGTCGTAAAGGGCATATCGGTTGAAAAAATATCGGATATTTTAGGAGGCCAAAATGGCATCGGAACTGAAAAAAAAAGTTGAACTGGCTGCATCTTACCTGCGCAAAAACACGGGTGATTTCACCCCGGAAGTCGGTATAATCCTGGGAACAGGACTGGGGACGCTCGCAAATGAGATAGTAAAATTCAAGGTTATTGATTATGCGGACATACCTGATTTCCCGGTCTCAACCGTCGAGACTCACCATGGCAAGATGGTTTTTGGAGAACTGGGCGGAAAAAAAGTTGTGGCAATGCAGGGCCGGTTCCACTGTTACGAAGGATATACAATGCAGCAGGTGACTTTCCCCGTGCGTGTTATGAAGGCGCTGGGTATAAAATACCTGTTGATATCAAACGCTGCTGGCGGGTTGAACCTGAAATTAAAAGCGGCCTCAATGCTGTTAATCGAGGATCACATCAGCCTTTTCCTCGGAGATAACCCGTTGATGGGACCCAATGACGAAGAACTCGGGCCCCGCTGGCCTGATATGCTGCAGCCATACGACAGGGGACTGATGCAGATAGCCGAAAAAGCGGCAAAGGACATGAAACTGAAACTTCACAAAGGGGTGTACGTCGGGGTCCTGGGCCCGAATTTTGAGACCCGTGCGGAGTACAGGATGATAAACAAATTCGGTGATGTGGTCGGCATGTCCACGGTCCCGGAGGTTATTGTGGCCGCACACGCGGGAATAAAGGTAATGGCAGTCTCGGTGATAACCGATATGTGCAACCCGGACCAACTGGAACCTACAGATATCAAGCAGATACTGAAAAATGCGGCCGAGACGGAACCGAAACTGACTGCACT
>JAJFUW010000216.1 GCA_021372235.1 Spirochaetia bacterium | reverse complement strand
TTTATAAACGTAGGAGTACACACGCAAAGGTCAACAACCACACTGTTTGATATTACAGGCGGCGGCGAGTCGTCCGAGTCTATGCCTGCGACGTTTGATATTGACATTCCGCAAGATGCGGTCACCTTGCCGTACCACGAGACCGCCTCGGCACCTGCGCACGTGCTCCCTACCGTCCAGTTTATCATAGTGTCTGCCTTTGAACACGAGATACCACCCGCGCATCCTATATAATCTATGCCGACGGGTACGGTGTCAAATATCCTCGGGTTGGTGGAGGCGGTCAGGCTGAATATTTTCATATTGTCGTACTGCTGGGGGCCTTCGTTTGATTGAAACCCGAAAATGCCGTTGCCAGGGATTCCGCTGTCCGAGCCGTTAAAATCCCATGCCGGGTATTCGTTATCACCGCTCGGCCAGACCTTCATTTTTATCGAAGAACCGCAGACCTGAATTTTCATTGTGTACCACGTGTCCTGCAGTATGTCCAGGCCGTGAGGGTTCGCCACGCTTACCTGCCCTATCTGCTGTGTGCCGCCCACCACACTATCCAGGTACAGTTTGTTGTCCGAAGCGTTTATCCTGGCCATGTAGAAGTTGCTGCCGTCGACCTGTATAAAATGCAGGACCGCGTCCAGGTGTGCGGTATTTGACGAAGGAATGTATACATCGGCGATATAAATTCCGTCGTGCAGCGGCGTCATGGTTGAGTCCATCAGTGACTGGTAACCGGTCGTTCCGGTCTGCTCCAGACGGCCGCTGTTGACCGTCCAGGTCCCGCCGGAGGAGGTCCATCCGACGGGAACACTCCCGTTCTCGAAATTCTCGTATTCAACCAGGGTTGTCCCCTGGTTGATATACTGCATATAAAATGTCACTGTATCGCCCGTGTCCGCGATTGCCGCCGACGCACTCTTGTCTATGGAAAGCCCCGGTTTGCCGATTGCGACAGCCGCGTTGTTTGAATTTTCCCCTGCCAGTTCCGTTGCGCTGCCTGCCGCTATGTTCGGGATGTTATCCCCGACGGAGCCGGAATTGATGGTGGCCAAAAACGAAACCGAACCTGTCACCGGCGAGGTTATATATCCTGTATTTATCGTCCACGTTATGTTCTGTCCCGAGAATGTACCGCCGTTGTATACCGTATTGATGATGTACCTGCTGTCAACGGCGTCCGTTATCCTGAAGTTGTGGACGTTCCCGGCGTCGTAGTATATTGTAAAGAGCACTTTTGTACCCACACTGCCGGTCGTCCCTTCCGCCACTTTGTTGAGTTTTATGTAAGGAGCTGTTAGCGGCACGGTGAACGGCACACATGACTGTTTGGTGACCGTCAGGTCGGGGTTCATATAGACACCGTAGCTTGCCATGCCCGCAACGATATAGTATGTGTAACCGGGTATCAGCGTGGATGGCATCTTTACCGGTTTAGTGTAGGACCATGTCCCGGCCGAGGTTGGTGTCGGTATACCGTCACAGCCCGGGCCGGAAACGCATGAGAGGCACGCTCCTGGCGTCGGTTCAACGCAGGCGTCGCCTACCAGCACGTGCATGGCAGTATCGCTTCCGCCGCCTGTCGCCGGTATTGTGCATTGATCATACAGGGCCAGGAAATATCTCTCCGGTTCGGGGCCATAGTCGCAGGTATAATTCCAGGATACATTTACATATTCGCCCGGCGAAGGCGCTGCGGGTGATAAAACCGGTGCGGAGACAGCGGTTATACCGGCAACAACAAAGGCAGACATGGAAATACAAATAGAAACTGACAGGAAAAGGACTGATACGCTCTTTGAAATGTTTTTATTAATCCTGCGTAAGTCCATTCTGCTCCCTTTAGCGTCGCCCACCCCTGAAAGCGCTTTAGTAAAAAATTATAATAATATTTCACGTTAAAAATATATGATTTACCCTATTTTATTATAACATTAATTTAAATCTTTTCAATTATTTTTTCATATTAGGAAAAGACAAAAAGATGTTGATTAAGTCGCTTTGAAGAAGTACGAATTAGAGCGAGGATTATGACTGGCCTGCGGGGTGGTCGTCATGATCGGATAAAGCGGTCGCCTTCCACCGGATAGACTTGGTCGCCTTGACCGGATTTTGCAATGTGGACGGGGGCAAGACAAAAAACCCATATTTTAGATCCATTAATGCCAACGGACGTTTTCATTTCATGCAAGCAGATTGGATCAACAGTAAAACTTTTTAAAGTTTCTGAAAAAGCCGGAAAAGACATACAAAAGAAAAAGGTTTATTTTGATATTGGGCAGTACAAAATGGCATAAATCAAAAAAGGTTTGGTCGTATTTATGCGGAGGATATGTATATTTACTGTTCCTGCCGCCATATTACCCGAATCTCAATCCGACAGAAAAGGTGTGGAAACTATATATGAAAGATGTTACACATAATTATTTTCATGAAACGCTGGAAAATTTAATTCACAGTACGTCCAAATACTTGCGGTCATTAAATAAAGACAGGGCAAGATTAATTTTTTTATACCGCTTTAGTTAATTTGCTATTGTGGTTTTATATAGACTATAATACTTTTTTTCCCTGCAAGGTCAAAGACAATACGGGCTTGTATTTTGCTGGATGAAACTAAAACAAATATATGATATCACGTTAAGATATGTATATTGTCCTTAAAAGGTCGCTTCGTTCATGAATACTATTTTGGTTGTCTTCTTTTGAGTCTGTCTGTTATCATTTCGGTGAACACAGCGGCTTCCTTAACTCTGAAAATATTCATCAGTGCGGCATATATACCCGCACCGGCCAATATGCAGATGGCAACTATCACAGCGTTCATAGCCCTGCTGTAACGCACGTTCCATAACGCCTGCAGGTAATTTGACAGTAACAGTACGAGACCTCCCATTATAAGCGAGGCCGCTGTAATTTTCATGCCAAACACCATGAGTTCTTTTGTCCGCAGGTTACCGACATTTTCTTCCGTGAAATGGTACAGGAGCCAGTATTGAAAAATCCCGGTAAGCGCCGTTGCCAGCGCGAGACCAGTGTAGTTCATAGGAAACATCAGCGCCACGCACAGGATTACGTTCAGTATCATCGAGGCCGTGCTTATTTTTACCGCCATGGCCGCTTTGTCTATGGCGTAGAACACCTGCGTCAGGATTTTTATGCCCGTAAATGCAAATATAGCTATGCAGTATACCGCGCTTACCTTTGCGGTGCACTGCGTGTCCTGCATGGTAAACCTGCCATAGTTAAAAAGCAGTGCGTTTATCGGGTAGGTTAAAAAAATCAGCCCGGCGGAGGCCGGTATTGTTATAAAAAAAGCCTGTTTCAGGGATGAATGTATTGTCTCTGCCATGGACTTCATATCACCTTTGGCGGCATAGGAAGAAATATACGGAAAAGAGACCGTGGCTATGGCCACGCCAAACACTCCGAACGGGAGCTGCATGAGCCTGTTGCCGTAATAGAGGTAAGTTACCGCGCCTCCCGCCAAAAATGATGCGAGTATGGTGTTCACCAGCAGGTTTATCTGCGTGACCGATTGTGCCAGGGTTGCGGGCACCATGAGCCTCCCTATCCTGCGCAGGCCCTCCTCTTTGAGGTCTATGAAGAACCTGAAATCAAATCCCTCTTTTATTGACGGTATCCACTGGATGACTATCTCAAGCACCGCGCCAACAAGCGCACCCACTACCCAGCCGTAGACCTGTGTCTGAGGCGTTGAGCCGAACCTCGGCGAGAGCCACAGGCCGGAGGCTATCATGCAGACGTTCAGTACGACCGGGGCAAAGGCCGGCATGGAGAATTTTTTCAGCGAATTCAGTATGCCCATGAACAGTGCGGCGATCGAAACAAAGAGTATAAACGGGAAAAGCCAGCGGGTTAACGATACCGTGAGGGCAAATTTTTCCGGGCTCGATATGAACCCGGGAGCCATTATCCTGACTATCGGGTCTGCCAACAGAACTCCCAGAGCAGTGATTATGGTCAGGACAACCGCGAGCAGCGACAGGACATTTGCCGCAAGCCTCCATACGTCCTCTTTGGTTTTTTTTTCAAGGTATTCGGTAAAGACCGGAATGAATGCGGACGATAGTGCTCCTTCGGCAAGCAGGTTGCGCAGCATATTGGGAATGCGGAAGGCCACAAAAAATGCATCGGAAGCTATCCCGACGCCCAGTACTGCCGCACTGATGGCATCGCGCAGGTAACCCAGGATGCGTGAGAGCATGGTTATGGCACTAACTTTAACGGCGGACCTGGCTATTTTGTGTGTGCTCATGGGTGCAATTATAATATATCGCTGTTCAGGACACAAGGGCAAAAGAATCTCAAAGAGCAAAGTCTTTCAATTTAACGCCCTTCTCGTTGAGACGCCCTATCTTATCAAAAATATATTCCCCGTCCGTTCTGTCCCGGACCACGGATTCTTTACCGCATAAAAATAATCCCCGCCGATACGCTGCTGCCGCAACGGTTATTCTTGTCCAACCTGACATCCGGGTGTCTGTTTGACGGTGTAATATTTATTGCTTTAAAAATCCAGGCCGGCAAGCGGTATATAGATTCCCGCGTCAGCGTTCCAGGTTCTTATATTTTTCGGGTCGTTAGCTATAAAGTGGTTCATGCCGTCAGATATGGAAAGAAAAGTTCCCTGCAGTGCCATCGCTATACCGTAACCTTTGACATCATTGTTGCCTGCCATTGCCAGGGCCGCGCCGCCCAGTACCTGGACGAGTCCCATGACAGCATGCCATCCGGTGTCTTCAACCATCGAGAGCCTTGACTTCTCGGGGTCGCTGTACTTTTCGCCCCAGTTTTTATCGATAACAGCCATCGCCGTCTCCACAATCCCATAAGCCAGTGTTCCGATGCCTATGCCCTGTCCCATACTGTCCGTGGAAAAGGCAAATATAAGCCCGGCGCCCGCAGAGAGCCCTGCCCATCCCATAAATATATTGGACGCTGTTTCCCTGTGTTTTAACGGGTCATACGATATGATTATTTTCTCCCCCGTCGTGGTATTGGTACTCGAATCAATGACAGCCTGCGATATGGTTATGTCATCGGCATAAGCCGAACCGAAGCCGGCAATAACGGCGAACAGTACAATTAAAAGTTTTTTCATATAACCTCCAGATATTGTATTTGTAATATTATAGGTTAACGAAGGTTTTTATTCAACGGGATTATTAACATTGTGGTTTTTAGGAAGGTTCGGGGGCGGGATTGTGGGGGGGGAAATCCCGCCCTCGGAGTGCCGATTATTTCAGGGCGGTCAACCCGCCGCCCTGTTCCTGTCATGCAGAAATTTATCTATGTATTCCCTGTCCGTTTCCTTCAAAAATAAAAATTCCACGTCTGTCTCAAAATATCCCGGGGCTGTTTCCGCCGCCTCGCTGTTTAATATGCCACAGCATGCTTTTATCTTTCTGAAAGAGCCGCCCTCAGGTATGAACATTTCAACCAGCATCGCATCACCCGGCCTTAACTGTTCTTTCGCAAGCATTGTCAATCCCCGGCTGTACAAAATCAACGATTTCGCCTCTTTACTGAGGCCCTGATAATCAGTGTCAGCCCTTGAAAGTATCTTGTACAAGACCCTTACGTTAAGCGGGGTTTTAATTCCAAATTTTTCTTCATAAAGTTCTTCTATGTATTGTGGAAACATTTTATCACCGCCATTTTTGGTCTATTTGTATATTATATAGCAATAAGTATGCCTGTCATAAAACACCTTATTTTGCTATATCTATCACAAAACCTTACAAGCTATTTGTCCCAAAAGGCGCAATTGTTTGTCCAAAAATGGACATTTATGGGTTTGCCTTACTGTATTTTACTATTTTTCTATGAGGAAAATCTTGCCTTTCATTACCGGGCTGCCGCTATTTTTATCACGGATAAAGTAATAGTATATACCTTTTGAAACAGCGGCACCGAACCTGTTAACCGCGTACCATTTTACCGTATTATTACCGGGGGCCGGTACCAGTGTGATAACCAGTTCACCGGAGACGGTGAAAATATATACCTCATGCCACTCCCTGACATTAACGAATTTCAGTGCGCCTTCGGACGCAGTATTCGGGTTGAACGGATTCGGGAACACTACTATGGTATCCTCGGGGAATATGGCCTGGTTCGAGTGGACAATTGGATGTCTCAGTGACAAATAGAAATCGTCATTGTAATCCACTGCCGCCCTGTTTGAAAAAGCCTCCACTGCCAGCGGGTCATTGATGACAACCGTGAATTTGAGTATAAGCTCGGTTCCCGGCGCGGTCATTCCCCCTCCAAAATCCCAAAATACAAAATTGCCGTCCACCGACGGTTCCGGCCCTTCGACCATCGCCCCAAAATGTACCTGCTGCGGCAGGGTATCCCAGGCTGTCAGGTTATAAACCGGTCTGTCGGGGTCGTTTTTGACCGTTATCGTGTACAAAACTGTATCCTGGTTGGCGTCTGCGGCCGCTTTTTTTTCCACGCTCACATTAGCCGGCACCGGCGTTGCCGTTACCGTTGCGGTTGGCGTCTGAGTTACCGTCCGTGTCTGCGTCAGAGTGTGTGTTTCACTTGACGTAAACGTTTCGCTTTCCGTTAATGTTACGCTCCGGGTAGCCGTCAATGTAACGGTCGGGGTCTCACTCCATGTCGGCGATATGGTGGGTGTGTTTGTAGGTGTCGGCGGCAGGCACAGGCTCTGCAGAAAGAATAAGGAACTGCTCCCCGCCATGCTGTCTCCCCAGGCCAGCGACGGCCTGCCCAACGGCTCAAAATCAAGCGAGACACCGAATATATCTGACGAATAAGATGGCGCGACAGCCGTTGATTCAACACCCGTACCGTCAACATCAGCCCACGCCGTGCCCGAGCCTTTTAAATAGCGGACCCCGCCGTAACTGTTCCACGCCACTCCGGGTGTGTCCGTGTCATCAAGCGCCAGCGATATTGAAACCGTTGTATTATCGGAACTCACTGCCGCCATCGCACTCCCGCTGCCGGTAATATCCGTCCATGATGTTCCGTTGAACCATATATACGCCGGCGTGCGTCCGGACGGGTACTTCATTATCCACGCTATATGGGGCCTGTCCTGGCTGTCAAAAACCAGCTGTGGCTCCAGGTCTTCATCACGCGCCGGAGTTATTCCCACCTGTATGGACTCCTGCCCCGCGCCGTCCGCGTCGACCCACACCGCGCCGTTCCATTTCAGATAACACAAAGCAGTGCCGCGTATGAACGCTATCCCCGGCTGTGACGACGAATCATAGCAAAGCGAGGGAGACGCGCACTGTAATGTGTTGTCTGTTATCATGCCCTGGAGCCTGCCCGACCCGTCCGCGTCCACCCAGTCAGAGCCATCCCACCTATAATAAAAAATATCCTTTACCGTGTATGTCAGGTTCTCCGGATAATCAACCCAGGCAACTCCGGGCCTATCAACTGCATCCAGGTCCAGCGATACATCCCTGGCATAACCGCCATTTATTATTGGCACCGATACCTGCAGTTGGTCCGAACCGTCAACGTCCACCCACTGCGAGCCGTCCCAGTGCAGGTAATATATCATCGTTGATTCCGTAAAGAACCCCGTCCACGCGGCGCATGGGCGGTCGTTGCTGTCCAGTTTCAGCTGCGGCGAAGCGCACTGGAACACCGTGCCGGATATCATCTCCGAACCCGGGCTCGTTGTATCGGCCCCGGCCCAGAACGTCCCGTTCCGGCGGGAAAAGTAGATGGAGCTGCCATATTCCCATACCATGTAAGGCAGACCCGTACTTCCCAACTGCATCTGCGGGTCCCTCCCGGTAAAGGCCGGGTTATACTCGTTCCCCGCACCGTCAACATCCACCCAGCAAGGCCCCGGTGTGAAAAGGTCGGCTAAGACCTTTGTCTGTGTCGGTGTCTCCGATATGGTAAGGGTGGGCGTAAATGTCCTGGTGGCAGTGGCTGTCGGGTAAGGTGTCCCGCTCAAATCCAGGGTTGGCGTTGCCGTAGGTGTTCCTTCATTTTCCCATTTCTGGTAGCAGATGTCGTGCGCCTGCATGACCACTCCGTCGGACCACACCACATGCGGCCTGCCTGAGTGGTCCAGGTCAAACGAGGGCCACTCGGAGTTCACCGCGTTGTGGCGCACGTTCAAAAACGCCGTGCCAATGCCCGAAGCGTCCGTCCACGCGGTCCCATTCCATGTTTTGCAATATACATCGCATGTTTCTATCGCACCTTCGCTGTAGACGATATAGGGTGCGCCGGTGACAGGATGTATCCTTATTGTCGGCACGGTTGAAAAGTGATAAGTCCCCGAGATATTGATGGCGTCTTGTCCGGAGCCGTCGGCGTCCACCCACGCAAGGCCGTTCCATTTAAGGTAAAATATGTTCTGGTCGCCCGCGCTCGTGTCTTCCCACGCTATATGGGGCCTGTCGCTGCTGTCGATGGCCACATCAGCCCATCCTGAATATTTGGGCGTATGGGACATCACAACGGATTCGTTCGAGTTGCCGTCCGCGTCAACCCAGTCAGTACCGTTCCAGCCGAGGTAGTATATCTCGCGGTCCAGGTCCGCCCCGTCAGCCCAGACAATGCAGGGCCTGTTGTTTGAATTTAGTTTGATGTGGGGCCACGCGGAGTAATATGGCGTGTCATATATCTTTGCCGGCGGCCCCGGGTTGGCTCCCACCCAGGCAGTACCGTTCCAGCGGCCGTAATATATGTCGCAGTCGTCCTCGTCCGCGCCTTCCTGCTGCATCCAGGCGATACGCGGGTTCCCGGCGGTATCAACGGCTATCACAGGATGGCCGGAATATCCGGTTGTATTTGAGATGTTTATCTGTCCCATGCCGGCCCCGTCAGCGTCAACCCATTCCGTCCCGTTCCAGCGCAGGAAATATACCTCCCTGTCGGTACCACTGCCGTCTTCCCATGTTATGTACGGTCTGGACTGGTTATCGATGGCAATGCGCGGATATTCCGAGTTGGCCGGGGTCTGCGAGATGTTCATGGATTCCCTGCCGGCGCCGTCCGCGTCAACCCATTCGTAACCATTCCACTCCAGGTAAAATATTTCCAGGTTCCCGTTATCGGAGTCGTACCACGTAACATGAGGATACCCATTTTTATCGATTGCTATATCGGGCATATAGGAACTTCCGGCGTTGACAAACACTTCGGGTTCGTACTGTCCATATCCGTCCGCGTCAACCCAGGAAGCGTAGGCGCATGCGTAGAAAGATAATATTGCGGCTATTATTATAACTCGTTTCAGCATTTCCCCTCTTTGTTTACCCTCACAAAACTCGTTCTTACGGCATCGGGCCTTGGACCCCGGGCCCTGGACCCGCTTTTTAGTCTTTCCCCTGAATGTTCTTGTAATCCCTGAAATACTCCTCCGCCTTTTTATCGGACGGTTTTTCTTCCATACCTCCCATAACTTCAACCACGACTAACCCCAGCCCAAAACCCAGAAGTCCGCCTATGACTCCGCCGGTTGCCATGCCTCCCACGCGTTCGGACTCGATCGATGTTCCCGCGCCAACCAGTGCCCCTATCGCCAGTCCGCAAAAAGCGCTCAGTCCCTTTACGAACGTCTCCTGATTTTCCTTTTCCAATTGCTTTATCTCCGCCCCGGACAATCCGTTTTTGTTCACTGTCGCGCACCCGGCAGCGGACAAAATTATGGTACAAGCAAGGATTACGGCTGTCATATTTCTCATTTTAATCCTCCCACAATAACATAATCCCAACTAAAACCGGAATATAGCGGGGGCTTAACCGTGTTTTACCATCAGTGCACACGGTCTGCGCGCGATTATGACCCTGACGCCTTGCTTTTTCAGATACTCTTCTACCAGGCTTTTCAGGTTTTTGCCGTCAAACGGATCAACGACCGCAACATCCATAACGCCGAGCGCGTGCAGTAACGCTTCGATGTCAACGTTATGTCCGGGCGCTCCCTGCAGTGTATCCCCTGCGGCAGCATGGGGCTGCCTGCCCGTCATTGCAGTGGTCCTGTTATCCAGTATTATGGTCAGCATACTGCCGTTGTTATAAACAGCGTTCGCAATCCCGGTGATTCCCGAGTGCATAAAGGTGGAATCACCTATGACAGCCACAACTTTATCGGAAGGTTCACCGGCCTTTATAATACCGTACGCATGGTTTATCGAACTGCCCATGTCTATGCAGGTATGCATGGCCGAAAACGGCGGCAGTGCGCCCAGAGTATAGCAGCCTATATCCCCCGCGACCGTGAGTTTAAGTTCATTTAGTACCTTAAATACCCCCCTGTGTCCGCAGTCCGGGCACAATTGCGGCGGCCTGCCGGGGGTCTTTACTGCCTCCAGCGTATTTGACTGCTTTGTCCCCAGGATTCCAGACCGCACTATGTCAGGATTCAATTCGTCTATCAACGGTATCTTTGATTTGCCTTCCACTTTTATGCCGGCCGCGTTCAGGTAATCCTCGATATAGGGTTCGACCTCCTCAACTACGTATACCTTTTTTACCCTTGAGACGAATGAATCTATCCTTTTGAGCGGCAGCGGGTTTAACAGTCCTAACTTAAAAACCGCTTTTCCCGGGAAAGCCTCCCTGACATACTGATATGAAACACCCGAGGTAATAAAACCGATATCAGTTTCTCCGGCATCCTCGTGGTTGAGTTCCGTAATTTCCGCGAAAGCCCTGAGTTCCTCCTGTTTTTTAACCAGAACCACCCTGCGTTTTTTTGCGTTCAAAGGCATCATTACATATTTGTCCCACGGGATGTCCATTTTCTTTTTAGGTTTCACTGGCTTATTTGACAGGTCAAACTCCACGATGGAACCGGAGTGTGCTGTCCTGGTCGTTATTCGTAAAAGCACCGGCAGGTCGAAACGTTCGCTTATCTCAAAAGCCTGCTTTGTAAAGGTACGCGCCTCCGATGAATCTGACGGTTCGATTACCGGAACGTTCGCGAATTTCCCCAGGTACCTGTTGTCCTGTTCATTCTGAGATGAATGCATACCCGGGTCATCGGCGCTGGCAACCACGAGCCCTCCGTTTATGCCCGTATAAGCCAGCGTCATAAAAGCGTCAAGGGCGACGTTCAACCCCACATGTTTCATGGTGACTATGCTGCGCGAACCGGCCAGAGATACGCCGGTCGCGTTCTCGAGCGCCACTTTTTCGTTTATGGACCATTCCGCATAAACATCCTTGAAAGTTGCGAATGCTTCCAGTATTTCAGTAGAAGGCGTTCCCGGATAGCCGAAACCGCAGGCAACTCCGGCCTCATAGGCTCCGAGCGCGATTGCCTCATCGCCTGAAAGAAGTTTCTTTTCAACCATGATTGTTATCTCCAAAAATTTTCCGTTTTAAGTTTGAGCAATGAGTTTCAGTTATGGAAAAATCTTATGCCCGATATATTGCCCGCAACTCACTGCTCTTACCTCGAATTTTATATTTCATAGACCTCTTCGGCCTTCAGTATTTTTACTTTATCCTTAACCTTTTCCAACGCCGCTTCAGGGTTCTCAACCCTTAACAACATTACCGCGTTGGAGTTGTTCTTTTCAACGCACGCATACATATATTCAATATTTATTCCCTGACTGTGGAATACATCGAGAACCTTCTTCAGTCCGCCCGGTTTGTCCTCCACCTCGACCGCTATTACATCCGTTGTCTTTACGATTATAGACTTCGCTTTGAGTGCGGTTATTGCCTTATCCGGTGTATCCACTATCATGCGGATAACGCCGAAATCAGCGGTCTCGGCAAGCGATAACGCTCTGATGTTTATTCCGGCCTCTGCTACCAAACCGACGGCCTCCGCCAGCCTGCCTTCCCTGTTCTCCAGAAAAACAGACAATTGCATTACCTTCATCGCGGTCTCCTTTAAAAACTAATATTGGGAAGTTTGGAACATGGAACCTGAAACTCCCCGCCTATATCTTCCGTTTATCAATAATCCGTTTTGCCTTGCCCTCGCTGCGCGGTATGGACCTCGGTTCGACCATTTTTACTGTCACGGCCACGCCCAATACCGAGTGAATCTCTTTTTCTATGCGCGTACTCAGCGCCTCGAGGACCTTTATCTCGTCGGAAAAGAGCCTGTCGCTGACCTCCACCTGGACCTCCATCGTGTCCATACCGTGCTCTGCCCTGTCCACTATTATCCGGTAATGCGGTTCCACACCTTCAACCGACATCAGCACCATTTCAATCTCCGATGGGAATACATTGACGCCCCTGATGATGAGCATGTCATCGGTTCTTCCAGAGAGGCGCTCTATCCTTCTGAACGTCCTGCCGCACGCGCATTTTCCGGGTATAATCCTTGTTATATCTCTGGTTCTGTAACGTATGAGGGGTATGCCTTCCTTGGTTATTGTGGTGAAAACAAGTTCTCCTGATTCGCCGTCGGGCAGTGGTTTTCCGGTTTTGCTGTCTATTATCTCGGGCATGAAATGGTCCTCAAAAACATGCAGGCCGTGTTTTTCCATACACTCGCACGCAACCCCCGGGCCCATTATCTCGCTCAACCCGTATATATCCAGGGCGTCTATACCCCACATTTTTTCGATGTCGCGGCGCATATTCTCGGACCAGGGTTCGGCTCCGAATATACCGGCCTTTAATTTCAATTGTTCCGGAGAAATCCCCATTTCCCTCATTGTCTCGGCCAGATTGAGCGCGTATGACGGCGTACAGGTCAAAATTGTCGAACCAAAATCCTGCATTATCTTTATCTGGCGCCGGGAGTTGCCTGCCGAGACCGGTATAACCGTAGCACCGAGTTTTTCCGTCCCGTAATGCATGCCGAGGCCGCCGGTAAATAGGCCATAACCATAGCAATTGTGAATAACATCATTCTTTGTGGCGCCTGCCATTACCAGACAGCGCGCAATGAGAGCCGCCCACATCTCAATGTCGTTTTTTGTATAGCCCACGACTGTCATTTTTCCGGTAGTTCCTGATGAGGCGTGTATCCTCACTATTTCGCTCATGGGCGCCGCGAATAGGCCGTATGGATAATTATCACGCAGGTCCTGTTTTGTGGTAAAAGGCAGCCTGTTTAGGTCTGCCGCAGATGTAATATCGGCAGGCTTTATGCCCGCCTCGTCAAATTTCGCCTTATAGAAAGGCGCGTTGTCATATACACGCCTTACTGTCTCTATCAGCCTCCGCGACTGGAGCGACTCCAGTTCCGCCTGCCCTAATGCCTCCTCTTTGCTATAGAACATAGTTCTTCACCAGTTCCTTCCCCTTATTATAGGCTGTCCTGTTCTCATCCGGCATCTTTTTTACCCTTTTCTGCAGGGATACCATAAAATCGGCTTCATCAAAATGGAGAAAATAACTCAGGGCTCCGATCATAAGCGAATTAACCACCTTCTCATTGCCTGTCTTTTTTGCCTCGCCTATTGCGTCTATGAGGTAAAGTCTGTCGTGTTTTATGGATGTTTTTGCGTCAGGATAACCTTCGGTTATGCTGTGAAGCGTCGCTGGTTTTATCCTCTGGGTGTTGACGATGACAATCGTATCATTGTTTATGTACTCAGCCGCGCGTATCGACTCCATTTCCTCAAAAGAAAGTATGAAATCAATCTCATCCCTAAAAGGTATGGACGAATATATCTTTTCACCATAGCGGACAAATGAGGAGACCACCCCGCCCCGCTGCGACATGCCGTGTATCTCGGATTTTTTTACGTCGAGGCCTTTTGTGAGCGCCATGTCTGCTATGATGTCAGAAGCGGCCACTATACCCTGACCGCCCACTCCCACTATCAGTATGTTGGTTGCCTTCATTTTTGCTCCGATAATTTAATATGATAATTTGCAACTGATTTATAATACATTATTTTAGCCCGGGTTTCAACTGCGGATTGTTTGCTTACGTGGTGGTTTTTTAGCCAATACCCCCGGCAATAAAGCTATAAAGTCATTGGCTAAAAAGCATCCAAACTAAAACAGTTATCGAAAAAACAACAATGTTCCAACCTGATATACGGCCACAGCCGCCAGCCACGCCACGGTAAAAGTATACAGTGTCACAAGAGCCATCCATTTCGTCCCGCCTTCCTTTTTCAGCAGGGCCAGCGATCCCAGGCACGGCGTGTACAACAGGGTAAATATCATGAAAGAAAACGCCGATATTGGTGTAAAGAGGCCTTTCAGCCCGTCTGCCACGGTTATCCCTTGTGCTCCCACAATTGTGCCGAAAGTTGAGACCGTTATCTCCTTTGCCATAACTCCGGTTATAAGAGATACACCCGCCTGCCAGAAACCAAATCCCGCGGGTTTCAGTATGGGGGCCACAGCCTTTCCGATATAACCTATGAGGCTGTTCTCCGATGCATACTGCACACCCAGCGGGAGATTGCCGAGAAGCCATATTATTATTGAGCCTGTAACGATCACGGTTATTACCTTCATGAGATAGGTCTTTGCGCCGAACCACATATTACCGAACATCCGTGACAACCTCGGCCACCTGTATCGGGGTATTGCCCTCTTCAGGAGTTCCCTGTCCTCTTTAAAAACTACTTTGCTGAATACCCTCGCGGTCAATCCGCCCATCAGGGCTCCCAGCACATACATGAGCCATACCACGATAGCCCTGTATCTCTGCTCAAAAAATACCGAGGCAAAAAGCATATATACCGGAAGCTTTGCCGAGCAGGACATGAAAGGTATTACGAGCATGGTGATGAACCTGTCCTTTTTTTCCTTCAGCTTAGAGGCAGCCATTATGGCGGGCACGCTGCAGCCAAATCCGAGCATCAGCGGCATGAAGGAACTGCCGTGCAGCCCTACTTTATGCATGTATTTATCCATTATGAGGGCGGCGCGGGCCATGTAACCCGAATCTTCCAGTCCGGCTATTATAAAGAACATTATGGCTATATTTGGAACGAACATCGCTACAGACCCCACTCCGCCAACAAGCCCGTCATGTATGAGCGACTCCAGGATAACAGGTGCGTTATGCGTGTGAGCGAAGTTTAGAAGTACATCCGCGAGGGTGTTAAAACACCATTCAATGAACGCTGACAGGGGCTGACCCAGGCTGAAAGTCGCCTTGAATACAAGGAATACGACAAACAGGAATATTGGCAATCCCGTGGCAGGCCCGGTCAGTAGTTTGTCGATGGCGGCGCTTATTATATGCCGTTCTTTTGGTGTGAAATTTCCGTTTGTATCCGGGGTCATATTTTTCAATCCTTTTGTTTGTTAATCATGACTAACTTTATATAATATAACAAACCTCTCTGTATTTGTCAAGTTGAGGGTCTGTTTGGCGCAGGAGATATTTTAGTCAATAATCTTATTATATTATGGCCAATGGACAAAACCTAAATATACAATGTCATTGAACCGGTCAGCCTGGCTACATGTTATAGGGTTATTGGCTGAAAAAACAAATGTAGCCTCAAACAGCGCCCCGCTTCAACACCGCATCCGCCCCCTGTTTATTCGCAAAAATAGCAATTTCGAGCAGTTGTGCCGGTGACATTTCCAGCCCTTTTTTGGTATTAATTATTCCGGTGAGCACACCGGCCATGAACGCATCCCCCGCGCCCGTCGTATCCACCGCCTTTACCTTTTTGCCGGGCACACAGCCGTAAAACGACCCGTATTTTACTATACATCCTTTGGCGCCGGAGGTTATGAACACCAGCTGTCCGGGTTTGAAAATTTTTTCCAGGTCCGACTGATATATATCCCCACCAAAGAGAAATTTGAGTTCTTTTTCGTTGAGTTTGATTATATCCGCGGTTTTAAAAAGCGGCACTATCTGCTTTTTGGACGCCTCATAATCTTCCTTCCACAGGTTCAGCCTCACATTAGGGTCAAAAGATATGAGCGCACCCGCTTTTTTAGCCAGCATTATTGCCTTGCGTGTGGCCGCCGCCGAAGCCGGGCGCATGAAACTTATGGAACCGTGGTGCAATATGGTGCATCCGCGCAGGGACGCGGCTGTAACATCTTTCTTATCCAGTAATTTATCGGCAGAGGGTTCGCCGTAAAATGAAAAATCGTTTTCGCCCTTTTCATTGATAAAGACAAATACCAACCCTGTCTTTGCCTCGCGGGTCGTTGTGATGCGGCTTATGTCTACTCTATTTTTTTTAAGGAATTTCAGCAGAAAACTTCCGAGGAAATCATCTCCTATTTTCCCGATCATGCCGGTATTGACACCGAGCCTGGCCAGGTTCACGGCCACGTTAGCCGGCGCGCCGCCGGGACGCAGGACATGCACGCCGCGTTCAGGGACAAAATCTGCCAGTATTTCTCCGATGGTTATGACGCGGGTCATCAGACCTCCATAAATAACACCGGGTCCGCGGCTCACATACAAAAGGCCCTGCCTTCTGAATCCTTAACCCTGGACCCGGTAATTGATTTACCTGTATATATTATTTGACTCACTCACAACGTACCTGGTCTTCATTGCTATCATCAATTCTTCGTTTGTCGGCACAACCATTACCTTTACCTTGCCGTTGGATATTATCTTTTCCTTTTCTTTGGATTTGTTTTTGATATCGCTCACGCTGATGCCCATGAACTTCAGGGGGGCGAGTACCTTTTCACGCACATTTGCGGCGTTCTCTCCGATACCGCCCGTGAACACTATGATGTCGACACCGCCCATTGCCGCCGCATATGAACCTATGTATTTTGTTATCCTGTAGCAGTAGATGTCTATGGCAAATTTTGCCCTGCTGTTCCCCTGTTCGGCCGCGGCCATTATCTCACGCAGGTCGTTGGATATGCCAGAGATGCCCTTCAACCCGCTTTTCTTGTTCATCAGGTTGTCCATTTCATCCGGGGAGAGGTGCTCCTTTTTCATCAGGAAGGTCACGACAGCCGGGTCCATGTCCCCCGTCCTTGTGCCCATAACAAGGCCTTCCAGCGGTGTCATACCCATTGACGTATCGACAGACTGCCCGTTCTTTACTGCCGCTATGCTCCCGCCGTTTCCAAGGTGGCAGGTTATAATTTTTAGATTTTTGATGTCCTTTTTCAGGAGTTCTGCGGCCTTGCCCGCCACGTATTCATGGGAAGTCCCGTGGAAGCCGTATTTCCTGATGTGGTACCTCTCATAGAGTTCATACGGCAGGCCGTATATATACGCCGCCTTTGGCATTGTCTGGTGGAAAGCCGTGTCAAATACCGCTACCTGAGGAACCCCGGGCATTATGGCCTCGCACGCCTCTATTCCTGAATAGTTCGGAGGGTTATGGAGCGGAGCTATGTCAAAACATTCGCTTATGACCTCTTTTACCCCTTTTGTTATCAGTGCCGATTTCGAAAACTTCTCGCCGCCGTGCACTACCCTGTGGCCGACAGCATCAACCTCTATTTTGTCCTTGAATACTCCTGCTTTGGGGTCCAGGAGCATCTTTGTGACCTGGCCGACAGCCTGAGTATGATCCCTGGCCTCCACTTCCTTTATTATTTCCTCGTCCTTTTTTAACGATTTGCTCCTGTATTTGAACTTCGATTTTTCCTTGCCTATCTCTTCCACTATACCTTCGGCGACCACGCTGTTCGACTTTTCCATTTCAAACAGTTTGAACTTCAGCGAGGAACTGCCGCAGTTGATAACCATTACCTTCATATAGAAACCTCCATAGTATATGTTCAGGACCCGTATCGGCACCCGGAATTTATTTCATGTTCTGGAGCCTTACAACATTGATGGCCATGACGTTCATTATGTCCGAGGCCTTGCAGCCGCGTGACAGATCCGAGCACGGCCGTGCCGTGCCCTGGTATATCGGGCCATATGCTTCAGCCTTTGCGAGCCTTTCCGTCAGTTTATAGGCAATATTACCTGAATCCAGGTCCGGGAATATCAGGACGTTGGCCCTGCCCGCCACCGGCGAGCCCGGCGCTTTTTTCGCGCCTACTGCCGGTACCAGCGCCGCGTCACCCTGCATTTCGCCGTCTATGTTCATAGTCGGGTCCTTCTGTTTCGCCAGCGCGAGTGCGGCCGTCACCTTGTCTATTCTGGCATGTTTCGCGCTGCCTTTGGTGGAAAACGAAAGCATGGCCACGTTGGGTTCTTCCTGCATCAATTCCCTGTAAGTAGCGCCGGTGGTCACGGCTATGTCGGAAAGTTGTTCGGCGTCCGGGTCTATAACAAACCCGCCATCGGAGTAGAAAAGCACCCCGTCTTTGCCGTACGTTTTATCCGGCAGTATCATCACAAAGAAACTCGAAAGCGTCTTGATGCCTTTTTTCATTCCTATCAGATATATGGCCGCCCTCGAAACATCCGAGGTTGTATTAACCGCGCCGGCCACGAACGTGTCAGCGAGCCCTTTTCTTACCATCATCGCGCCATAATAGACATCACGCGACATCACCTTTTTTGCCTCTTCGGGTGTCATCCCCTTCGCCTTGCGTAGCTCGTAAAAATCGTTGGCATAGGCGTCCAGATTGGGCAGGTTTTTCAGGTCTATGAGTTCGATGCCGTCCAGGGAGAGGTTCTTTTTTTTGGCTATTTCATTCATTTTCGCGGGGTCGCCTATCATGGTTATATTCGCGATACCCATCGCCGCGGCTTTTACGGCAGCTTCAACCGTTCTCTCATCATTGCCCTCCGGTAAAACAACTTTTTGGGGGGATTTTTTGGCCTTCTCGTAAATAGTTTCCATGAATGATCCCATATAACTTCACCTCTGAGTATTTGGATTTATGAAACAAAAATAATTATAATATTGAAGCAATGTTTTGTAAAGTAAAATTGGACAAATAACCCGGTTTTAACTTTTTGGGGAGCTTACAATCCTGCCGCTTCAGGCTATCCCTGGAGGCGCGCCCCGTCTTTTGCTATATAGTTCCTCACATAATCATTTATGCCGTCTTCCAGCGTGTGGAGCTTCGCCGTATAGTTTGCGAAAAGTTTGTCCATCTTTGCCCTTGTAAAGTATTGGTATTTGTCTCTGATGGCTTCAGGCATCTCTATATAATCGATCTTTACGGGCAGGTCCATCGCCCTGAACACTGCCTCAGCCAGTGAATTCCAGGACCTGGCCTCTCCCGTGCCCGCGTTAAATATCCCGTTTAACCCTTTATCATAGACATGAAGCGTCATATTGACAGCGTCTTTGATATAAATAAAATCCCTTTTCTGCTCGCCGTCCCTGTACCCGTCCCTGTATGATTTGAAAAGTTTGAGCCTGCCTGTCTGCTGTATCTGGCCGTAAGCCTTGTGTATTAGCGACCGCATATCGCCTTTGTGGTATTCGTTAGGCCCGTAAACATTAAAAAACTTCATACCCGCTATTTTGTCCAGCAGATTGGCGCGTAGCGCCCACATGTCAAAAAGCTGCTTTGAATAGCCGTACATGTTCAGCGGCCGCAGGGCGTCAATACCGTCGTGGTTATCGTCAAAACCGGCGGTCCCGTCCCCGTAGGTTGCGGCTGATGATGCGTAAACAAAACGCTTATTCTCGCGCAGGCACCATTTAGCCAGCACCATAGAGTATTTGTAGTTGTTTTCTATCAGGTAAGAAGCGTCCGTTTCCGTAGTTGACGAGCAGGCGCCCATATGGATGATGCCTGTCAACTGTTGTTTAAGCAGCGGGTCCTGAAACACCACCCTTTTCAGGAAAGAATCCTTCTCCTCGTAGTCCGTGAACTTTAGACCGTTCAAGTTTTTCCACCTGTCGTCACTGCCCAGTTTGTCCACTGCCAAAATATCAGTTATACCGCGCCTGTTGAGCTCATCAATCAGCGCGCTTCCTATGAAACCCGCGGCTCCGGTTACTGCTATCATTTTCCCGCCTCCTTTCTGATCTCCCCTGCCTTTATCACTATAGTCTTGTTGTACTGTTTTTCATACTGTTTGATACGTTCCCTGTAGCATTTCTCCAGCAGTTTTTTCTGCGCTTCGGGCATCATTACTGTCACTTTGCGTCCGGTCGTTTTTCTGCATTCGTATTTTATCTTCTTTAAATTGTTCGTGCAAACTGTTTCTTCGTTGAATACCCTGCCTCGGCCCGCACAACACGGGCATTCCA
>JAJFUW010000205.1 GCA_021372235.1 Spirochaetia bacterium | reverse complement strand
ACATGGCGGTCAAAGCGGGCAAGCAGATAGACGTGGAAATAGTGGGCGGGGACATAGAGATAGACCGCACGGTGCTGGAAGAGATAAACGAGCCAATACTGCACCTGGTGCGCAACTCTGTGGCGCACGGCATTGAGATGCCGGATGTGCGCGAGCGCGCGGGCAAGAACCCGAAAGGCGTCCTGAGGCTGTCTGCGCGCAGGGACCGCAACTCGGTTATCATGGAGGTTTCCGACGACGGCAGAGGCATAGACACGGCAAAGGTCCGCAAAAAAGCCATAGAAAAAAATATCATGCCGCTCGAAAAGATAAATTCACTGAGTGAAGATGAACTGGTGGCCATCATATCGCTGCCCGGGTTCTCCACGGCCGACAAAGTGGACTCAATCTCGGGCAGGGGGGTGGGCGTGGACGTGGTAAAGACAAAGGTGGAGGCTTTTGGCGGCAGCTTCAAAATGGAAAACTATCCCGGCGAGGGCATGAAATCAATATTGAAACTGCCGCTGACGCTGGCCATCATACAGGCCCTGCTGGTAAAGGCCTCGGACGGGACTTATGCCATACCCGTTATACATACCATAGAGACCGTGGAACTGCCGGCTGTTGAACTGCGGGAGCTCCAGGGTAAAAAGATAGTGGTTCTGCGCGATGAGGTAGTGCCGGTATTGAACCTCTCGGTGTTGCTGGGAAAAGGACGCAGGGCAGGTGATATACTGAACCTGGTCATCATAGAGGCGCGCGACAAAAAAGTGGCGCTTGAGGTGGACGGAGTGCTGGGACAGCAGGAGATAGCGATCAAATCCCTCGGGGATTTTTTGAAATACGCAAAGGGGTTCTCGGGAGTCACGATACTGGGAGACGGTTCGATAAGCCTCATCGTGGACGTGCAGGCGCTTATAGAGTCGAATTTACAAATGATCTAAAAGCAACTGAAAAATGAGAATTAAGGACACTAAAAGTACCTGGAACGGGAAAATCACCCGGCGAAGGCATAAATTTATCCGGAGGTTTTGAATTGGCAAATGATTTGACCACCCTTACCCCGACGCAGATTGACGCTCTGTGCGAGGTGGGAAATATCGGCGCGGGCCACGCGGCAACCGCACTGTCACAACTGATAAAAAAGAAAATCATGATAAGCGTGCCGGACGTCAAGGTCATACAGGTGGCCGACCTGGAAAACCTGCTGGGAGACAGGAATACGCTGGTGGCCGGCATTATAATGAACGTGTTGGGCGACATAACGGCAAAAATACTGCTGCTTTTAAACAGAGAGTCGGCTCTATCGCTTGTTGACATGTTGCTCCAGAAAAAAATAGGCACTACAAAGGTGCTCTCGGAGGTCGGAAACTCGGCTATCAAAGAGACTGGCAATATCCTGGCCGGGGCGTACATGAACGCGCTGAATGAATTTCTGGGGCTCATGCTGCTGCCGTCGGTCCCGAACCTGGTATTTGACATAGCCGGAGCGGTGTTATCGTCTATCACGGACGGGTTTGACGCCGTGTCACCGCAGATACTATCCGTGGAAACACAGTTCTCGGAGGCAAACGAGAACATCATAAAAGGCTATCTGCTGCTCATACCGGATACGGATTCGGTAAAGGTGCTTTTACAATCCATAAAGGTGGCGTAAGGGTAACTGAAATTTCAAATTCAAGTTGGGAGGCAGTTTATGGTTTTTGCCATCGACATCGGCACCCGTAAGGTCGCCGGCATAATCGGCGAGAAGTCCGGTGACAAAATACGAATCATAGATGCCGTGCTTTTGGAGCATGAAAAACGAGCCATGCTCAACGGACAGATACATTCCATTGAGGATGTGTCAAAAATAGTCATGAAGGTCAAAAATATCCTGGAAGAGCGCAATGGCGTGAAACTGGACAGGGTAACAACCGCGCTCGCGGGACGCTCACTGCATACCGAAAAATCTGAGGCTATAACACAAAAAAAAGGCGAGATCACCCGCGAGGACATTACTTTTTTAACCATGGAATCCGTGCGCAGAGCTTCGGACAAACTGGCCGCAGAGAAAAAAGCGGAATATTATTGCGTCGGCTACTCGATAGTGCAGTATAAAGTCGACGGGGAGCCCATGAAAAATCCGGTCCAGCAGATAGCAAAAGAGTCCGTCTGTGCGGAGACCATAGTAACATTCCTCCCCAAGCCCGTCTTTGATTCCATGTCCGCTGTGTTAAAAAACTGCGGGCTGGTCATGGAAGCGATAACTCTCGAACCAATAGCGGCGCTATACGTAACAATCCCCGAGGACATGAGGATGCTGAACCTGGCGCTGGTGGATGTTGGCGCCGGAACCTCCGACATAGCCATCACGGAAAAGGGCAAAATAACCAACTACGGCATGATACCAAAAGCCGGCGACGAGGTGACCGAGGCAGTATGCGCCGGGTTCCTCGCTGATTTCAACACGGCCGAACGCATAAAAAGGGAGACTGACGAATTTTCAGGCTGCGATGTGAGGGATATTTTTAACAATCCGTTCCATGTTTCATACGAGCAGCTCATTTCCGTCATAACGCCAAAGGTACAGGAAGTGGCAAAGGAGATAGCCGACGGCATACTGGATTTAAACGGCCGCCAGCCGCAGGCAGTTGTCATGGTCGGGGGCGGGTCATCGCTGAAACTCCTGCGCGAACAAGTGGCACAAAACCTGGGGCTCCCGGCGAACAGGGTCGGCAGCAGGCTGCCCGAGACCATCACCATGCTCGAGAACCTGCCAGTGTGCCTGAAGGGAAACGACGGCATAACGCCGATTGGCATCCTGGAGACCGCGATATTCAAAAAAGGCATAGGGTTTGTGGACGTGAAACTGAACGGTGAAAAAGAGTACATAATCAACCTGGAGCGCAGGATAACCGTGATGGATGTACTGCTCTCGTGCGGGTTTGAGATGAAAAAATTATACGGTAAACCGGGCGATGCCCTGACGTTCACATACAACGGCGAGATGAAAATAATACGCGGTGGGAGGCCGGAACATGCGAAGGTATTTATCAATGACATTGAAAAGAGTCTCGAGGATGAGGTAAAACAGGGTGATAACATATTCATATCGGCCGCAAAGGACGGCACATCAGCGGCCGGCATTATCAGGGATGTCATAAGCGAGGGGTTCATTACCACGGTCGAGATAAACGGCAAGCGGCACGACATAGCCCCTTTTATCATGTGCAACGGCCGCGAAGTTAGTATGGACGAACCCCTGCACGACCGCTGCAACATAACCGTTACGCGCGTGGACGGATTGCGCGAAGTTCTCGCCCGCGCGGGGTACGAGGTGAACGCGGTGAACGAGCGCGACATCATGGTGACCATCAACGGCGAACTGAAAGTATTGAAACAGAGAAACTTCCAGCTAAAGGTCAACGGCGTTGAGGCGGGCGCGGATGCGAGGCTTGCCGGCATGGACAAAATTGAGTTCAAGGACGCGCCGTCGTACTACCGCATAAAGGACGTGCTGAAAGGCTCGGCAAAAAATATTGTTAAAATCACGGTCAACGGCAAACCGTTTGAGATAGAGCATGAGAGATTCTCGCTCACGATGAACGGGAAAAAAGTGTTCGAGGACGAATTCATCATAAACGGGGCAACGCTGGAAGTAAAAGCCTCGGACGAGAAAATACAGCTCTCATCAATATTCAAAACCTACCAGATAGACACCCGGCAGGCAAAAGGCAGGATGTTGCAGCTCGTCGTCAACGGGGTAAAGGCGGGCTACACCACGCCGATAGAGGACGGGGCGAGGGTTGAGATAAATTTTGTGGAATCGATATAGGGATTTTTGGATATTAAATGACGTAAAATGCTCCGGTCTTAATAATAAAAAAAATACACCGCAGGGACATCGCTCCCGCGCTGTCAGGGGGCTTTAGTAAAAACCCGCAGTAGTAGCCGCGACCTTCATGGTCGCGGAAGTTAAAGGAACCCGCGGCGCGGCCGCAGGGGCCGCGGCTACAAGGTC
>JAJFUW010000199.1 GCA_021372235.1 Spirochaetia bacterium | reverse complement strand
ACAGGTCCGCGGAAAATAATTATGATAAATTCTCAGCCGGGATGAAAAAAATAGGCGCCGAACTGCTAAAGACCAGGCCGACGGCTGTCAACCTGAAATGGGCGGTTGACCGCATGATAAAACTTATGGAACTCAACAAGGAACGGCGCATTTCAAGCCTAAAGGAAATAATGATTGCCGAGGCCAATAAAATTTACAAAGAGGACCTCGAAAACAACAAACTCATCGGGAAATACGGCGCGGAATTGATCAGGGAAAAGGACGTTATCCTGACACACTGCAACGCAGGAGCGCTGGCGACGGCCGGATATGGCACCGCACTCGGGGTTATCAGGGCGGCCCACGGCCAGAAGAAAAAAATAACCGTATACGTGGACGAGACCAGACCATACCTGCAGGGCGCGAGGCTCACGGCTTTTGAGATGCAGGAGGAAAATATCCCGCATTTTCTGATAACCGACAACATGGCCGGATATTTCATGTCAAAAGGGATAATAAATGTCGTGGTCGTGGGCGCGGACAGGATAACCGCAAACGGCGACACCGCAAACAAAATCGGGACATACTCGCTGGCAGTTTTAGCGTACCAGAACAGGATACCGTTTTACATAGCGGCCCCGTCGTCAACAATAGACTTCTCGCTGAAGACCGGGGATATGATACCAATCGAGATGAGAGACGGAAACGAGGTAAAACAAATATATGGCAGGGATATAACATGCAAAAAAACAAAAGCTCTGCATCCGGCTTTTGATGTGACTCCTGCGAAGTTCATCTCGGCAATCATTACGGAAAAAGGTGCCATCAGGGCGCCATTTGACATAAACCTCGAAAAGACGTTCCTGAACAGGGACCGGGAGGGTGATATTTGACATATAGAGAGTGGGTGAACGACAGCTACTGTTTTGCCTGCGGTGAAAAAAATCCGATTGGTATGCACCTGCACTTTGAAACAACCGGGGAAAAGTTGCAGGCAAAATACGTTTTTCCAAAGGAATTACAGGGCTATTCAAACACCGTACACGGGGGAATGATATCTTTACTTTTGGATGAAGTTATGGTAAATTTACCGTGGCTCAAATTGAAAGAACCTGTGGTAAGCGCGGATATCCGCGTTAAATTGAAGCGACCGCTGAAGATTGGCGAACCGGTCACGGCGCAGGCATGGGTGGATAAACAGAAAAGAAATATTTACCGGATGAAGTCGCGGCTGATTAGGGACTCTGACGGCGCGGTTGTGGCGGAAGCAGAGGCTGTTTGTTTCAAAATTAATATTGAGAAAATTTAAATTTTATAATTCAAAACGCGGAGGTCCGTAGATGGGCAGTGGAAAGAAAAGGCACGGCTGGAAGATAAAGACACACAAAAGGAAGAAACACAGAAGGAAATATAAGAACGCGAAATAGTCAATGAAATAACATTATATTGTGTAATTTTCAGAGCGATTAAGGCGACGACGGGTGCCGGACAAAACCGGCGCTTTTGTTGTTTAAGAACAAAGGCGGAAAATGCGTCCGGTCCCCGCTGCGGAGCGGTCAAAATTCAAAAAAATGGCGGTATGCGCGGTCGGTACTTAAATAAGCAATGGAGGTTGTTTTATGTCGGGACACAGCAAATGGGCAACAATAAAACGTAAAAAGTCGGCGACCGACGCAAAGCGGGGTGCTGCTTTCACCAAGGTCATCAGGGAAATAATAGTTGCCGCAAAAGCCGGCGGCGGTGATGTCAATTCAAATTCCCGTCTGAGGACCGTGGTTGAAAAGGCAAAAGCCGTTAACATGCCGCTCGACAACATAAAAAAGGCGATACAGAAAGGCACGGGCGAGTTGCCCGGCGTTGTTTACGAGGAACTGGTATACGAAGGCTACGGCCCGGGAGGGGTGGCCATGATAATCAATATCACGACTGACAACAAAAACCGTTCGGCGGCTGATTTCAGAGCCATGCTTTCAAAACACGGAGGCTCGCTGGCTGCAACGGGCTCCACGGCATGGCAGTTCGAGCAGAAAGGTTTTATATCTGTTCCCAGGGAAGCGATAGACGAGGAAAAACTGATGGAGATAGCACTCGATGCAGGCGCACAGGATATAGCCACGGAGGAAACTTCTTATGACATAACCACGGCACCATCGGATTTTGAAACGGTAAAAAAAGCGTTGGATTCAAAATCGGTAAAGTATTCTACCGCGGAGATTACCATGGTGCCGAAAACGTACGTAAAACTGACGGGAAATCAGGCTGAGTCCATGCTGAAACTGATGTCCGAACTCGATGAACATGACGATGTTTCAAATGTGTACGCGAATTTTGACATCCCGCAGGAAATAATGGACAAACTGGGGGATGAATAATTCATACAAAAAACGTCCGAGAAATTACGGGCGTATGCAACTAAAAAAGGGCGGTGCAAACCGCCCTTTTTTGTTATAATTTTTGTTGATTGTAATTAAAAAGACCTGCCATTGATAAAAAAGGGGTGTGTGTTGGAAATCCCATGCCGTTCACTTAACGGTTATTTCAAGGAAAAATACGGCTGCCGCACGCAGAAAATAACGGTTTCCTACCCGTTCACGTGCCCCCATGGCGCATGCACATACTGTTATAACGGCTCAACGCCGGCGGCAAATTCCGCTGCGGCTTCCGTACGGGGACAGATAGAGAGCGGCATAGCAAACGCAAAAAAAAGGTATGGCAGCGGCACCAAATTTTTTGTTTATTACCAATCATATTCCGGTACAAACGCCCCGCTTGACGAACTGCGTTCGATATATGAAATCGCGTTTGAGTTTGAAAATATTGCCGGTATCTCTGTCGGTACGAGGCCTGACTGCATAACACCGGGGGTATTGGGCCTGCTTGAGTCTTTTCACGACAGGGGGGCGGAAGTTTGGCTGGAACTGGGACTGCAGTCTGCCTGCGATGAGACGCTGTCCAGAATCAACAGGGGCCATACGGTCCGGGATTTTATAAACGCGGCGGAGATGGTGAAACAGACCCGGATTAAACCTGTTGCCCATATGATAGCAGGTTTCCCGTGGGAAACACAGGATGATATGCTGAGGACATCGGGGCTTATCTCATCACTTGGTTTTTTCGGGATAAAAATCCATCCACTGCATATCCTCGAAGGTACGGTCATGGCGCAGCAGTACAGAAAGGATAATTTCAGGCTGCTTTCCCTGGAGGAATACATAGATACGCTTGCCGCCATAATATGGTCACTGCCGCCGGAGATGGTTCTGATGAGGTTTACGGCCGAGGCTGACCAGTCGCGGCTGCTGGCACCGGCTTATTGCGCACACGGGTACAAGGATATCATAAGACGAATGCTCGAAGACAGGATGCAAACGCAAAAACGTAAATGAATATCCGGGAACTTTAACCGGCCAATGTACGTCTAATACTTATGGAGATTATAATGAAAAAGTCGATGAAGGCAATAATAACAGGTTTGTTCTTAGTTGCATTGACGCCTGCGGCCTCAAAAGCCGCAACGTGGGAAGAGATAGAAGCCTCGGCTGTCAAAAACAGCAGGGAATACATAGCTGCCGGGGAGCAGTTAAAACAGGCAAACGCTTCCTTTTTTTCCGCTTTTTCCGCGGTTTTACCATCTGTCTCAGGTTCGCTCGGCGCGTCAAAATCGGGCGGCGACTCCTCTGGTATATACAGTACAGGAGAGAGTTATTCTTACGGCATACGCGCGAGTATGCTGCTGTTTGATGGTTTCGCCACCTACAACCAGATAGGCAGGGCGGCATATGATAATGAAGCATCCTATCAAACGTTCCGCCAGACAAGCGCGTCCATCAGGAACAAACTGCGCACAGCTTTTGTTGACGCCGTTAAATCAGCCGAACTGGTGGATATGACCGGGTCGATAATGGAACGCAGGAAGAAACAGCGCGACGAGGTGGAACTGCGTTATGAGGCTGGCAGGGAGCACAAAGGTTCACTTTTATCGGCCGGCGCTAACTACAGCCAGGCGGTTTTTGAACATGAACAGGCAAAAAGGAACAATATAATGATGTTATTGGAACTTTCGAGGATATCAGGGATCGATGCGGGAACGTTAAAAACTGTCACGGGAACGCTCGAAAACGCTGTAGACATAACGACGGAGCCTGATTTCAATGCACTTGTAAAGGCGGCACCGTACTACAGGATATACCGGGCAAAAAAGGAGTCGGCAGGCAGGGCGGCCGCGGCTGCATATGGCGCGTTCGCTCCGGACATATCGATTTCCGCTTCCGCGGGCAAAAGCGGGAGCCGGTGGGCGCCTGACAACAACAGTTATTCGCTGGGATTAAGTTTGAGTATCCCCATATTTGAGGGCGGAAAGAACATAGCCGCGACCGTATCGGCCTCGTCAGCTTACGCAAAAGCGTCTGCCGAGGAAGAGGATGCGCTAAAAATCTCGGAGATAGAACTGCGTACAAAATGGAACTCGCTGCAGGACGCCGTGGCACAGGTTGGTATCAGGAAACAGTACCTGGAAGCGGCGGAGGAACGCGCAAAGATAGCCGACGCCCAGTACTCGACAGGGCTCATCAATTTCAACAACTGGACGATAATACAGGACGACCTGGTTTCCTCAAAAAAGTCGTACCTTGAATCAAAAGCAACGCTTCAAAAGGCCGAATCGGCATGGGCGTCAGCCAAAGGAGATGGATTAAATGAAAAATAAAAGCGTCCGGATAATAATAGCCGTTATTGTTCTTGCGGCTGCGGCTTTTTTTCTGTGGCCAAAAAAGGGCACAAATAAAACAGAACAATTAAAGACCGTAAAGGTTGCGTTATCGGACCTGAGGATATCGGTTATCGTGACGGGCAATGTTCAGCCGCAAAACAGGCTGGAGATAAAGCCTCCTGTCGCCGGCAGAGTGGAAAAGATACTGGTGGTTGAAGGTGATTATGTGAAAAAAGGCCAAACACTGGCGCTTTTGAGTTCCACTGACAGGGCTGCTCTCCTCGATGCGGCGCGCGCAAAAGGCGAGGCAAGCCTGAAGGAGTGGGAGGATACATATAAACCCATACCGGTGGTTGCGCCGCTCGCAGGCGAAGTGATTGTGCGTTCTGTTGAACCCGGGCAGAGCGTGGCGGCTTCCGATGCGGTTATCGTACTGTCAGACAGGCTTATCGTCCGGGCGCAGGTGGATGAAACTGATATAGGAAAGGTTAAAAAGAACCAGGCGGCTGTCATTACTCTGGACGCATATCCGGGAGAGTCCATACGGGCCAGGGTTGACCACATTTCCTATGAATCGAAAATGGTAAATAATGTCACCACATACTACGTGGATATCCTGCCGGCTTCTGTACCGGCCTATTTCCGCTCCGGTATGAGCGCCAATGTTGAGATAATTCAGCAGGAAAAAACAGGAGTTTTAACCCTGCCTGTGGATGCAGTCAAAGAGAGCGGGGAAGGAAATTTTGTTCTTGTCCCGTCTGCGGACGGTAAAAAACCGGCCAGGGTAAATGTCACGACAGGCATGACGGACGGGACAAATATGGAAATAGTGGCAGGTTTAAAAGAGGGTGACAATGTGTTTGTGAACGGCTCGAATTATGTGCCTGTTTCAAAAGCGGAAGAGGGCACAAATCCGTTCATGCCAAAACGTTCCGCCGCAACAAGAAGAGCGCATTAGTACCATGATAGAAATCAAAGACCTCTCAAAAACTTACGGTAACGGAAAGACTTCTTTCCTCGCTCTTAACAATGTATCGCTCACGGTGGAAGACGGGGAATTTGTAGCCATCATGGGACCGTCGGGCTCGGGTAAATCCACGCTCATGCATCTCATGGGTTTCCTTGACAAACCGGATTCGGGTTCCTATAAGCTTGACGGCATGGAAACAAGCAACCTGACCGACGAGGAATACGCGGAACTCAGGAAACATTCTGTGGGATTTGTATTTCAGCAGTTCCATCTGCTCCCCAGGATGAGTTCCGTGGAAAATGTGGAATTGCCGCTCATATATTCAGGGTTGAAAAACAGCAGCGGAGGCAAGGGTGAAAAACTCCTGAATGACGTCGGACTGGGGGCAAAATTAAAGAACAAACCGGGTGAAAAGTCAGGCGGCGAACGTCAGAGGGTGGCAAAAGCGCGCGCCCTCATAAACAACCCGGGAATCATTTTTGCCGATGAGCCCACGGGTAACCTGGATTCAAAGAGCCAGACAGAGATAATGGAACTTTTAAAATCGCTGAACGAAAGCGGCCGCACTATAGTTATGGTCACGCATGAGGAAGAGGTGGCGGAATACGCGGCCAGGATAATCAGGATACGGGACGGCAGAATTGTATCAGATGAACGCAAACGCCCGATAGGCGCCGAAAGCACGACACGTGCGTCAGTTAATATGAGAAATAGGGCTGACCGCAGCACGGCCACGGCCGAGTTCAGGGATTATGTCAGGCAGGCTGTTGCCTCGATAATGGGCAACAAGATGAGGTCTTTCCTGTCAATGCTCGGTATACTGATAGGCACAACAGCTGTCATTGCCATGTTATCGATAGGCGAAGGCGCCAAATCGTCTATAGAAAAAAGCCTCTCTTCCATGGGATCCAACCTGCTGATGATAATGCCCGGTGCGCCGAGGACGCAGGGCGTGGCCATGCAGTCGGGAACAGTGACCAGGTTCACGCTTGCCGACCTGGACGCGTTAAAGAAGCTGAACGGCATTAAAAATGTTTCAGGCAACGTCCGCGGCAGGGGACAGATCGTTTATGGTTCTAAAAATTGGGCAAGTTCCGTTCAGGGGGTGAGTACATCATATGAACAAATGAAAGCAGCAACACCCGTCTACGGAAGATTTTTTACCGACGCTGAAGCCAGGTCCAGGGAAAGGGTAGCCGTGCTCGGTACAACGATTGTTAAGGAACTTTTTGGCATGGAGAACCCTGTCGGCAAACAGATCAGGGTGAACAGGCTCATGTTCACGGTTATAGGAGTCTTGCCCTCCAAGGGCTCGGGCGGCTGGCAGGATCAGGATGACGTGGTGGTCGTACCGCTGCAGACTGCCATGTACAGGCTGTTTGGAAAAATTTATGTGGACTCAATAGATGTCCAGGTGGCGGATTTTAATGAAATGGAGGCCGTGACAGACATGGTCAGCACGGAGATAGAGAAACGCCACCGCCGGACCTCCTCAACGCCGGGATATCAGATAATGAACATGGCGGAACTTCAGAAGACAATGCAGGCCAGCATGACATCAATGACAATGTTGCTTGGTTTTATTGCGGCTATTTCACTTGTAGTCGGCGGTATAGGAATAATGAACATAATGCTTGTGTCTGTAACCGAGCGGACAAGGGAGATAGGACTGCGCAAGGCCATAGGCGCCCGTAATAATGATATCCTGATGCAGTTCATAGTGGAAGCCGTACTCATGACCCTTACGGGCGGTATTTTTGGCATTATTCTCGGAGCGGGCGTAGCCGCTGTTTTGAGCGCGCTTGCCAAATGGGCAACCGTTATCTCGCCATGGTCGGTCATACTCTCAACGCTCTTCTCGGTGATAGTCGGGCTTGTTTTTGGAATAATGCCGGCGAAAAAAGCCGCGGAACTGAACCCGATAGATGCGTTAAGGTACGAATAAAGACGGGCCCAGGGTCCAAGGATTCCTTTATTGCCTGCCAAATCATACAACGTTTCTGAACCCCCAAAATTTCGCTTGCATATTGACCGTAATTCTATAAAATTCATCATGCAGCCTTTGGTTTGGATACTAATGACCTATTTTTGGTGCTAATTTTATCCACCCCCGGTTCGTATTCTCAAAACGCAAGCGAGGTTATATGGAAAATACGCACGTACCCGCGGATAAAAAGACACAGACTGCGGCTCTAATAGTTTCAATGATATCAGCTTTTTTTAATACAATCGGGAATTCCGGGTTGAATATCGCCTTGCCCGTCATCGGGACAGACCTGAATATGGACGCGGTATCACTGGGATGGGTGGCAACCGCAATGCTGCTTTCATCCACAATGCTTGTGGTGCCGTTTGGGAGGCTTGCCGATATTTATGGAAGAAAAAAAATGATGGTTTTGGGTTCGATAATATTTACGTTTTCTTCGGTATTCGCGGCATTGGCAGGTACGGCGGTTCTCCTGATTTCAGCCAGGGTAATGCAGGGAATCGGATCGGCCATGATTTCAGGGACGGGTGTTGCCATCTTAACGTCGGTTTTCCCGCAGGAAAGGAGGGGGTGGGCGCTGGGATGGAACGTATCCGCTGTTTATCTCGGGTTAACGGCAGGTCCTTTTGTCGGAGGCATACTGACTGAAACCCTCGGCTGGCGCTGGATATTCTGGATTAACGTACCCCTTGGTATTATAGCACTCATACTGCTTGTTTTGATGCTAAAAGGCGAATGGGCGGATGCAAAAGGCGAAAAATTGGACATTGGCGGTTCAATAATACTGGCTCTCCTTATAGGTTGTTTTGTTTATGGCCTTTCAAAGATGCCTTCCGTGACCGGAGGGACGATCGTGGCCGCAGGGATAATCCTGCTGGCATTTTTTATAAAATATGAGGAAAAACAATCCTCGCCTGTTATTGATATAAAATTATTCGAAGGCAACGCGGCCTTTACTTTTTCCAACCTCGCAACGCTTATACATTACAGTTCCTCTTTTGCAGTATCATTTTTGCTCAGCCTCTACTTCCAGTACATCAAAGGTCTGACACCCGTCCGGGCCGGAATAATACTCATGGCACAGCCGTTTGTAATGGTAATTGTCGCGCCGCTTGCCGGCCGCCTGTCCGATAAAAAAAATCCGGGTAATGTGGCATCGGCCGGTATGGCCATGACAATGACAGGATTGTTCCTTTTTACATTCCTTGACAGCAATACGTCAATCACATGGATAATAGGATGCCTGATATTTATCGGAGCCGGGTTGGGGCTTTTTTCATCTCCAAATACCAATGCGGTTATGTCCGCGGTGGAACGCAGGCATTACGGGCTTGCGTCCGGAATTATCGGTACCATGCGGCAGGTAGGACAGATGACCGGGCTCGCCATCGGGACCATGATGCTTTCCATTTTTGTGGGCCACAAACAAATAACACCCGCGGAGAATCCGGAGTTTTTGTCGGCTGTAAGGGTCTCATTTATGGTTTTTACATGCCTGTGTTTCCTGGGTATTTTCGCATCACTGGCGAGGGGAAAAAAGAAAATAAGCCGGCAGTTTCCGGTATAGAATAATGTCATGTTATCTAAGCCGGTCAATGCCATTTTTGGCAGCCGGAATAAAAGCGGGATTTGCCTGCAAAAAGGCTTGACACCGCGGAAAATTTTATGGATACATATATGGGCGAAGCAACGCAATCGCCGGAAAGTAAAAATAAAGAAGCGATTTATATAAAAAAAGATTCTGCCTGAAAAAATGTCGAGACACCATTTTTTTATTAACAACTAATGTTACAGAACATTACATTTGTTTATCTTATGGCATGTACTGCAATAGTTTGTAAGTGGTTTTTATATCATATATTTCAGCAATACCTCCAGAGCGGGCTTTGCAGGGATTGACAAAAACGTTTTTATACGGTAAATTATAAAACAAAAATTTTTTGGAGGTGTTTGTCATGAAATTAACGAAGCAACTGTTAAGCAACGCCATCATAAATGAAGCGTATAAATATATAGCGCATAACCCAATGGAGAATCTGCCAAAGCTCATAGATTGGGCTGACAGGCTTATCGTCGAAAAGGATTACAAAGAGACGACGCAAATGTTCAGGAAAATCGCAAAGGATCCTTCGAATAACTGGAATCAGCTGATTCAGCGATATTTCAACGAGTTGAATACGGTCACGCAAAAGAAATTTTTAATCAATTTTTTTGTCAACTCCGGTATCGTAGGCAATACCATTATCGAGAAAAATAAAAAAAAGTACGATTGCGAATTGCCGTGGGCCATTCTGTTCGATCCAACCGCGGCGTGCAATCTAAAATGCACGGGCTGCTGGGCGGCCGAATATGGCAAGGGCATTTCGCTGGATTACGCGACAATGCAGAAAATCATCATGCAGGGCAAGGAACTTGGCATCCACATGTACGTCCTGTCGGGAGGGGAGCCTACCGTCCGCAAGACCGATATCATAAAACTCGCGGAAGAAAACAACGATTGCATGTTTCTTTCTTTCACCAACGCGACGCTCATTGATGAGGCGTTTGCCTCCGAAATCGAACGCATTGGAAATTTTGCCTTTGCCATCAGCGTGGAGGGCTTTGAAGAAGAAACCGATATGCGGCGGGGTACGGGTACTTATC
>JAJFUW010000186.1 GCA_021372235.1 Spirochaetia bacterium | reverse complement strand
GGTTTCTGCTGTGTTATGAGCCCCTGACCCTGCGGCTGGATTATTTTTTTACACTGCGGGCAGACGGTCTTTCCTGCCGGTATGGGTTCCCCGCATCTCGGGCACGGCGTCGGGTTATTGTTTTCCATTTATGCCCGCTTCGCGGGAAATTTATAATTGGTATACGTCCGCGTACCGTACTGCAGTTCATATGCCGTTTCAATATCGAGGTTTATGGTCGTGTAGTTGTTCGTGGTAGTGGGGTTATTGGCCGTAAAGGGAACAACAGCTGCAACACATAACTGAACTTTCCTCATTATTTCACTCCCTAATAATTTTAATTATTCTACTATAAGGGCTGACCGGCAGTCAACAGCATTGTGAACAGAGCCTGTGCAGCTGCCGGTGTCAGCCCTCGGGCGCTGATTTTTTAACCGCCCCTTGCGCAGTTTAAAGCCTGCAACTACAAAAATCGTTTTCTTGATCTACTTTTGTCTCTTGCCCCGCAACCCCGCATTAAGCAAAAACCTTCAGCCCTGCTATTCCGGTAACCACCAGTAACAACGAGACCAGCCTGCCTATGCCCGCGGGCTCGTGCAGGAAAAATATCCCGATAAGCGCCACACCCAGAGCCCCGATTCCGGTCCAGACCGCGTAGGCGGTGCCGACCGGGATGGTTTTGAGCGATGAGGACAGCAGAAAAAAACTAACTGCCATCAAGGTAACGGTAAGGACACTTGGCATAAGTTTCGTAAAACCTTCGGTGTATTTCAACGAAACAGCCCAGGCGGTCTCAAAGAGCCCGGCAACGACGAGGATGAACCAGTTCATATAAACCTCCAAATTTTATGCAGGCGCGGACTTTAGAGATTGTCTCAAAAATATTTTTCTAACGAAAATAATCACAACATATTTTGACAATAACTTACTTAAAACAAGATGTTGTGCAAAAAAATATATTTCTTTTCGTTTTGAGACAATTTCTAAAGGCCGCGGCTACAAATACTAAATACAAAAAACAACTGCTCCTGCCGCACTGCGAGGAACATATACGTCAAAGCCACAACGCAGCCACAAGCTGTCCGGCATGCCGTTTACTTTTTTCACGCGTAATCTAATAAAGTGCTTGTTGCCCTCACCCATGTCATCATAAACGCCCCCATGGACGCATATCAAACCTCTCTCGCGCAGCCGGCACTACCTCTGCCCGCGAGTGCAAGGTGAAACACGTGCACAGGAAAAACACTGTGCGTGCAAAAAGTAAACGGTATGCCGGACAGTTAAGCACAAAAACAACCTGCCCTGCGAAAAACAAACGCCGCGGCATTGATGCTTTGCCCCATTTCTTACTCCTGTCTTTAATCATTTTTTACTCCACGCCGCGCAACAAACACATACAGTAAAATTATCGCCACAAACAAAACCACCATCGCCCCTGTTATCCCCTCCACCCCGGTCCTCCCGGCCAGGATTCCCATCAGTGCCGGCATGACTGCCGAACCTATGCTTGCCGCTGCCATCTGCATACCTATGGCATTACCTGCGTGGCGGTCGCCTACCCTGGCCTGTGTGCCTGAGACCAGTGAGGGAAAGACAGGTGCAACGGCAAAACCCGCCAGCACCATGCCCGCGAGGCTGATGACGGGATTGATGTTGAACCACAACAAGAGCGAACCGGTCAATGCCAGTGTCAGGCTTGAAATGATTATCGTATTTACGGTAATGTGTTTTGAGTAGATGCCCGAGAAAATCCTGCCGAGCGTGAACATTGCATAGTACCCGCCCGCTATAACGCCGGCAATTGCCGGCGCCACCCCCCTTGCCTCGGTCAAAATCGAGTAAGCCCAGAACCCCAGCGATGCCTCAGCGCCGGTATATAGAACAAACAGTAACATACTCATCCACACGGGTGCATGGGACAGGGTCTCCAGCAGGGACGTGTCGTAATCAGTGAATTTTTTTCCCTGTTTCCTATTACTTCCGTCAAACCTCTTCCACGAAGGTATGGAAAAAACAAATGCCAGCGCAAGCGCCAATTGAAGCGCGCCAACTGCCAGGTAACCCGGTCTCCAGTCATGGAACGCCTGCAAAGCAGCGGTCATCATAAACGGCCCTGTTGTCACCCCTATTCCATAGCAGGCGTGCATCCAATGCATCTGCCTGTTGCCGAGATTGGCCGCTACATATGTGTTCAATCCCGCGTCTATGCCCCCTCCCCCGAACCCCTGCGCGAACCCGATGAGCACGAACCATATCCACGAGGGCACCAGGCAATCGCCTATAAGCGCCATGCCTGTAAGGCCGCAGGAAAAGGTCAAAAGTCCGCCGATGGATATTCCGGATATGAGCCTTCCGGAAAAAAAACCGGAGAGCAGGTATCCTGCGGTGCCTGTTATCATGACCGCTCCCATGGCGTCTATGGGCACGCCGAACCCTTTGCGCATGGTGGGCCACGCAACGCCAAATATACCGTCAGGCATTCCCAGGGCTATGAACGCAAAATAAATCAGGCTTATCAGGAAAAAAGGAATGGCTCTTTTTGAAGTTTTCAACTAAAAATTCCTGTCTATTGTAAAATCAATCTTCGCGGTGCCTGTGACGCCGGTTTCTGTTTTGTAAATCTCCCCGTCTACCGCAACTGATGCGGTCACAGGAAGCGGTCCGTCCTGGACAATGGTGCGCAGCATGGCGTTGTACGGCGTTGTGGCCGTGAACTCCAGTTCCCACGGGAAATATGTCTCCACGGTGGTATGGCTGTAGCCGTCCGCCCCGTTATAAATAATAACGGTATTATGACTGGAGGTTTCCACCACGTATTTTATCCGGACGTTTTTTTCGCCCGTACATCCCGCTAAAAGCAGCATCAGTGTCAGGAGTACTGTTATTTTACGCATATTTTCCTTCTATACCCCGTCTTCGGCCGCCATTACTGCCGCCAATTTCTCCGCACCTGCTTTGATATCCTGTGATGATGCTGTCAGTACGACCGCACGGGAGATTTTGCCCGGTATGGACATATAACCGGTTATTTTTATCCTGTTATCTTTTTTCCGCTCATCCGGCTCGCCAGAGCACACGCCGATGCAAGTATAGCGCCCATAGGGCCGCTGCATTTTTAACATCCAGTCCAGTTCCCATTTTATCTCGTCCGGTATGTTTCATTTTTTATCAATTCGTTATATTTACCTTTGCCTTTTTCTTTCGGGACTGAAAGCATTGCATTTACTTCAACTGCGTCAGGATTGCCCATAACTCCCGGGAATGTAACGAATTTCATTTTTCTTTTCTTCCATACGACCTCAAATTTGAAAACTGATGGGATACTAACGAGACGAGGACGAGTTCAGCGTCCCGCCAGCTGTGTGTTTTATGAATCCTAAAATCCGCCAAAAAGCATTATACTATTTTGAGGTATAGGTTCAAGTACAAACGCAACTTTCATGGTTCATGGCCATGTAATGGTTCTTACTATGGTACTTACGTGACTTTTGCGTGGGTTTACCATGACTTTTTGTCAGGTTTTCTGTGGAGTTTATATATATTTAATGTTCGTTTTAGACATTTTGACAGTGTTTTTTATCACTTTTTGTACAGTTCTATACGGGCTTGTGGCTGTATTGTTTGAGTATTTTCAAATCATCGTCAATTAAAGCCTGCTTCTTTTTCCCGGACCAGCCCTTTAACTGTATTTCTCTTGCCACCGCGTTACGTTCCTCATTATATTTTTCCAAGTACTGTAACTCAACAGGCAATCTTTTAGAAGTATAACTTCCTCCTTTTCCTGTAACATGTTCCGTAATCCTGCGTTTTATGGATGTTGTTTTACCGACATAGTAACTGTCGTCCGAACATTTAAGAATATAAACCAGAAACATCTAAATTTACCCCTCTATTTTTTCAGCGACTTAATCAATTGGAACTCGGAATGCCTTATTCTCCCCCAGTGTCGGCGTTTAAAACGCGAAGGATAACCCTCATTTAAGATCCAAGAGCCCTGCGTCTAAGACCTGCTGGTGCTTCGACAGGCTCAGCACCTCTATTTATTATATTTCAGGACGGCTCGCTTCGCTCGCCATCCTGAGCTTGTCGAAGGATGGCTGCCCGGGGTGGATTCGAACCACCATAACGTGAACCAAAATCACGTGTCCTGCCATTGGACGACCGGGCAACCTGAAAACAGTTTAAAGTTTAAAGTTTAAAATGTAAAGTGGTTTTTGTTTTGGTTTTATGCAGCCACGGCCACAGGGGGCGCGACTACAAGGCCGGCTTGTTGAACAAATGTATTATGTACTGTCTTGGTCCATTACAAAACCCATAAAAAAAAGCAGGAAATATAAATCCTGCTTTTCAACCGTATCTCAACGGTTCCATATCTTCATCTATATATTATTACAGTTTTTATATTACTTGCCCGAAACATAGCCACACTGTTAAATCCGCCTTTTTACATTGCCCTCGTGTCGCTGGACTGCATCGTCTCGTGGAATTTGTCAAGGACCCTTGTTTCGATGCTTTTACGCATCTCGTTGTTTAACGGGTGTGCAATGTCCTTGAATGTCCCATCAGAGAGTTTTCTGCTCGGCATGACCACGAACAAACCGTTCTTGCCATCTATCACTTTTAAGCCCCTGACCACAAAAGAACTGTCAAAAGTTATACTGGCATACGCTTTCAATTTCTGTTCCTCAGCATTCTCGCCGGTTGACCTCGGGAAGACCTTTACCTCTGTAATCTCCATTTACCGACGCCTCCTTATAAAAATTTTTATTCTTATATCGAACGCACCAGGCATATAAAACTGCCTCTATGCCTGCGCCTCATCGCGTTGTAACATTTCTTCGCTGACGTTTGGTCATTAAAGTACCCGAACACCGCGCTTCCGCTTCCCGATAACAACGCGTCTGACGCTCCATGCAGGACTATATCATCCCTTAATCCTCTTAATGCCGGGTATCTGCCGTAAACCGCGCCTTCGAAGTCATTATGAAGCGCTAAACAGTCAGGATCCAATCCGCCCCTGACAACCGAATCAAACTCACTTCTATAAATACTATATGAATTGCGTTCTGTCAACCGGTTTTCATTGTCAAACCATTTATATGCATCCCCGGTCGGTATTTTAATTCCTTTCTTGACCACAATAACGTACCATAACCGCCTTTTCCGCAAAATGGGCCTTATTTTTTGGCCTTTTCCTGAAACTACCGCAGGCTTCCGGATTATAAAAAATGGCACATCAGAACCGCACTTAAAAGCTATTGCCTGCATTTCTTTCATACTCAAACC
>JAJFUW010000170.1 GCA_021372235.1 Spirochaetia bacterium | reverse complement strand
AGAGGCTCACGGAAATAGCCCCCGAATACAACGCGTGGGTTGCGCAGTTATCCGCCGAGGTTGAAAAGGCTTCAAAGACCCCGATTGTCAGGCCCAAATAACCCTAAATAAAAAGCAAAAATGGCCCCTTCCGGGGCCATTTTTGCTTTTTATTTAATTTAAGTCATATCTCCAGTATTTCCATTATCCTGTCAAAATCCTCCGAACTGTAATATTCGATGATTATATTGCCCTTTTTATAGCTTCCGTTTATCTTTACCTTTGTCCCGAAAAATATCTTTAACTTGTCCGCCATTGATTTCATCTCCGCCGACTCGGACTTTTTCGGAGCTGACTTTTTCCCGGGCTGGTCTTTTGCCATGCTTTCAACTTCGCGTACAGAAAGCCCTTTCCTCACCGCCAGCGATGCCACTGCTTTCTGCCTGTTCTTATCATCTATGGCCAGTATTGCCTTGGCGTGTCCCAGCGACAGTTCCCCGTCCTTTATGTACTGCTGTATCTCAGGAGTGAGTTTCAGGATGCGGAGCGTGTTGGCAACCGTTGCCCTGCTACGCCCCAGTTTGTCAGCCGCTTCATCCTGTGTCCATTTATTTTCTTCCATGATACGTTTGTAGGCCTGCGCCTCTTCCAGCGGGTTCAGTTCCTCCCGGATTATGTTCTCCGCAAGCGCGAGCTCAAACTGTTTTGCCGGTGTGACGTTCTTGATGACCGCCGGCAGTGCCTTTAATCCCGCACGCTGGGCAGCTATGAACCTGCGCTCGCCCGCCACGATTTCGTATTTTCCGCCGGATTCCTTTACGACTATGGGCTCGATGAGGCCGTTTTCCTTTATGGACCGTATGAGTTCATCCATCTTTTCGGGGTTGAAATTTTTCCTCGGCTGATCGGGATTTGCCCTGATCTCGTTTATCTGTATCTCCGCAATCCCCTTGCCGGCAGCCTGAGGCTGCCTGCCTTTGCCCGGTATGAGGCTCTCAAACCCCCTGCCTAAAGCCTGCTTAGCCATTTGACTGCTCCTTTTTATTTTTGCCGGCCATCTGCAAAGGATGTTTGATGCCGGTTATTTCCGCGGCAAGCCTGTCATAAGCCGCCGCTCCCCTGCTGGACCCCTCATACCTGTCGATTGGCTCTCCAAAGCTCGGCGCTTCAGAGAGGCTTACGTTGCGGGGTATTACGGTATCATATACCTTATCCTTGAATTTTTTCTTGATCTCTTCGACAACCTGCAGGGAGAGGCTTGTGCGCGAATCAAACATGGTTATCACAACACCGTCTATCGTAAGTTTTTCGTTCAGAGACTCCTTGATGGCCGTGACCGTGCGCAGCAACTGGGCCAGCCCGTCAAGAGCGTAAAACTCGCACTGCATTGGTATCATACACGCGTCCGCGGCTACCAGCGAGTTGATGGTCAAAAGCCCGAGCGAAGGGGGAGAATCTATGTAGATATAATCATAGTCGTTCTTTATCTCCGCCAGGCCGTCACGCAGCCTCGATTCCCTGTTATCCTCGTTTACCAGTTCTACCTCACCGCCTGCCAGGTCTATGTTGGACGGTATAATATCCAGCCCTGGAACGTTGGTGTTTTTTATGACAGCTTTCGCTGTCTCACTGCCCAGCAGGAGGTGATATACGTTCTCGGTATCCGCTTCCTTGTCCAGGCCCAGCCCTATAGTGGCGTTTCCCTGGGGGTCTATGTCAACTATGAGCACCTTTTTGCCGCGCGCGGCAATGGCGCTTGCCGTGTTAACCGTGGTTGTGGTCTTTCCGACCCCGCCCTTCTGGTTGACAACAGCAATTATTTTTCCCATTTTTCACCTTCAGTTGGATTCGATAACGCGTAAGATATGCTCTTTGCCGCGTGAAATTATACCATTTTTGTTGTTTTTTTCAATTAATTTTATCCCCGGCGTTTCTGGCTGCCCGTAGAAGTTCTCCAGGATAACCGCCTGCCCGCCCCCCGCAAGTTCGACAACATCACCGGGGAAATATTTCGGGATGGTGTTTTTGAACGCTTCCACTGTCTCCGGGTCGAACAATATGCCGCTGTTACAGGTGATGTATCCCCACGCCTCGTCATGCGGGTACGCTTTCCTGAACGGTCTGGTGCTGGTCATGGCATCATACACGTCCGCCACGGCGGCTATCCTGGCCAGAGGAGTAATGTCCTGATTTTTCAGCCCTTTCGGGTAACCGCTCCCGTTGAACCGTTCATGGTGCTGGAGCGCTATCGCCGCCGAACGGGCCGGGATGCCATATATCTTTTTGACCGCGTCATGAGCCAGCAATGTATGCTGTTCCATCTCGGCTGTTTCCGCCGGGCTTAAACGCCCCGGCACGGAGATGAACTTGTACAGATCCATTTTCAGGTCATAGAGCAAACTGCCGACGCACAGGTCTATAACCTCCTCTTTTTTCAGCCCCATGTTATGGCCTATGGCGCAGGCTATGCACGCAGAATTTACGACGTGATACGAAGAGTAGTTGTCGCGGGAACGGTAATCGGAAAAATCATAACATTTTTTCCCATCCGCGGCCAGTGAAGCGGCCATCAGGGAAGCGTAATATTTGAATATATGGCCGTAGGCTATCCTGCCGGCGGCTTCATTTGAGTAAGAAAGAAAGCGTTTTACCTCCGAATCGTTATAATATTTCAATATCTGCGTGTTCTCGCCGTTGCTCTCCCTGAAATACCAGAGAAGCTTAAGTAACCCTGATATGACCGTGCCGTCATAGATATTGCTGACTTTTATCTCGGGTTCCTGTGCGTAAACAAAAACTATGCCCGCATCTTTTAGTTTTGCGGCACGGGCAACGGATAACACGGCCCCCTGTTTTATCAGTTGATTTCCGGCGGCATCATAGATGTCTATCGCCGCTATTTCGTTCCCTGTTATCATGTCAGGATATATTTTTATCACTTTGTCTCCCTGTCAAAAATATTCCCGGGGCATAGTTTCCATTCCGGGTCAAACGCCCGTTTTACGGCTTTCATTGCCTCTATTGTGCCCGTGTCAAACTGCACGGAAAGGTACTGTTTTTTCAGTTTTCCAACCCCGTGTTCCGACGCAAATACGCCCCCAAGTTCAACCGCCTCTTTCAGAAGGTTCCCGTACAGTCTGGCCACTTCCCCGCGTTCAAGTTCATCGGCAGGCAGGAAGTTTACATGCAGGTTATTGTCCCCCAGGTGGCCGAATATCAGGTGCTTTACCCGGGTCCTTTCCTTTATATTCTCATAAAAATGGACCATCTCATCCATTTTTCCGGACGGAAACGTAAAATCAGTTGATATTTTAACCATTCCCTTCGACCTTATATATTCGTTTATTCTTTCAGGAAGCGCTTCCCTGACCTTATAAATACGGTTCTTCTTCTCCCTGGTTGATGATACTGTTACTTTTCCCGGGTCTATACCCGACTTTTCAACAGCTGCCGCAACTGCCTCTGTAACTTCACCTTCAAATTCAATAAATACCGCAGGTCCGGCCCCCCCGGCGTCAATACCGTTCTCTTTCAGGAAGCCCACGGATGGACCGTCAATGTATTCTATAGAAAGCGGCACCATGTCAAAGATGCCCTTTTGGGCACTATCCGCCAGTGCGCAGGCTTTGTCAAAAGTTTCCGTGAATATCATCATTGCGTTTACGGTTTTTGGCATTGGAAGAACCCTGAGTTTAACTTCAGTTATGATTCCGAGCGTTCCTTCGCTTCCTATAAAAAGGTCTATAATATCCATTCCCGGTTTCAGGTAATATCCTGTATTATTTTTATGCGGTAAGCCTGTTCTTGTGTCTGTTTTCGGAAACTTGAATTCCCTGCCGGACAGATCAATGACGGTCATCCCCTCACATGACATGGTTTTATCAACGCCGCGCCTTAATTTAACGCAGGTTCCATCCGCCAGCACTACACCCATTTCAAGTATGAACCCCCTTATCGGGCCGTACTTTAAGCTCCGAGCGCCCCAGCTGTTGGTTGCCGCGTTGCCGCCGATAGTTGCAGACTGTTCGGTCGGGTCAACCGGGTACCATAATCCTCTGGCGGCCAGGGCTTCATGAAGGTCCTTTAGCGTAACTCCCGCGCCTGCTTCAACGGTGAGTTCCCCTGTGTTTATGGAAATATCTTTCATCTTTTCCGTGGAAATA
>JAJFUW010000163.1 GCA_021372235.1 Spirochaetia bacterium | reverse complement strand
GCTTCACTTTGCTGCCCATCACCCGCGGCAGCGGCGCTTTGTTTATCGACGCGGAGGCGTATTTTTTATCGTTCTTTAACCCTGCAATTACCGAGTCCGCCAGGCTGTCCATATCAACCTTTTCGTACCTGTCCTCCAGTTTATCCACCTTTGAATAATCTATTATACCCTTCACCAGGGTGCTCATGTGTTTTGCGCCCTCTATAACCGTGTTTATGTAACCTGATGTTTCATTGTCGAGTTTGCCTTCGAGGCGTTTTTCCAGCAGCTGCAGGTAGCTGGTTATCATGCGCAGAGGCTCCTGCAGGTCGTGATATGACGCCGCGGAAAATTTGTCGAGTTCCGCGCTGGTACGCACGAGCGCGTCAACGGTCTTTAAAAGTTTTTCCTCGGCTTTGCGGCGCTCGGATACCTCGTTCTCCAGCTGGCTTATCTTTTGCTCCAGTTTGTGAAAGAGCACTTCGTTGTACCTTTTCAGCCCTTCCATCTCATCCCCGGATATCTCGGGCTGCCTCGGCGGTTTGTCCTGTGCCAGAACCTCGCGCACCGCCTCCGCCATGCTTTCGGGCTGCATCGGCTTTATCAGGAACCTGTCCGCCCCGAGTTTCATCATGAGCTGTTCGTCTTTTGGTTCCGTGTAGGTGGCTGTGTAGACGATAAACGGTATGTTCTTTAGCTCCGCGTCGCTTTTCCATATCCTGCAGAGTTCAAAACCGTCCATGACAGGCATCAAAATATCGGTGATGATGGCGTCCGGTTTGTATTTGCGCGCCAGTTCCAGCGCCCCGACTCCGTCCTTTGCCAATATCGTTTCGTAACCCTCCCCCTTAAAAAGCGCCTCTAAAAAATACCTGTTGGCGTTGTTATCGTCCGCTATCAGTATTTTTCTCATACTCCCTCCTGCTTTTTTTCCAGGTATTGTTCTATCTGCTTTACGAACTTTTCCGGATTTATAGGTTTATCTATGTAACCCGTGCATCCGGCCGCGAGCGCCTTTTCACGGTCACCCACCATGGCGTAAGACGATAATGCCACCACCGGTATCTTCATTGTCTCGGGAATTTTCCTCAGCCTCTTTGCCACTTCGTAGCCGTCCATGACCGGCAGTTGTATGTCCAGCAGTATCATGTCCGGCAATTCGGATTTGGCTATTTTGAGCCCCGTCTCCCCCTCTTTTGCCTGCAGGATTTCGTATCCCGCCGCTTCCAGGATATACCTTATCAGGTACATGTTCTGCTCACTGTCCTCGATGTACAGCACTCTCTTTTTCATTTTCCCTCCTTATGCGGTATGGAGAAGCCAAATACGGACCCTCCGCCGCCGCGGGCTTTGACCCATATCCTGCCCCCCATGAGTTCAACCAGTTTTTTGCAAATGGAAAGCCCCAGCCCCGTGCCCTCATACTGCCTGTTGATGGATATGTCGAGCTGCCGAAACGGCTGGAACAGTTTGTCAAAGTCTTCAGGTTTTATCCCAATCCCTGTATCCGATATTATTATGGTTATACCTTCTTTGTCTGTCGTGCCTTCCACTTCCACGCTCCCCCTGTCCGTGAACTTGATAGCGTTGCCGATTAGGTTATACAATACCTGTTCGAACCGCCTGCGGTCGGCATAGAGCATAACCTCCGACTGCGGCAGCCTGGCCGTCATCAAAAGCCCCTTTTTTTCGGCAGTCTGGGCCGTTATCTTCACGACCTTTTCCACGGTCTTCGTCATGTCAAATATCTCCGGCATCAGTTCAATCTGGCCCGCCTCTATTTTTGATATATCCAGCACATCATTGATGAGGTCCAGCAGGTGTGCCGAACTTACCCTCACCATCTCCAGCTGCTTTTTCTGTTCGTCGTTCACCGGGCCCGCGAGCCCCTGGTGCAGTATCCCGGTAAAACCAATTATGGAATTTAGCGGTGTGCGCAGTTCATGCGACATGGTCGCCAAAAAAGCCGATTTCAGTTTGTCGGCTGATTCCGCCCTCTCTTTCTGCACCTCCAGTTCGGCCGTCCTGTCAATGACAAGTTCCTCGAGGTGCTGCCTGTACCGCTCCACCTCCTGCTCGGCCATTTTCCGCGCCGTTATATCCTCGACAAAACCCTCGAGAAAAACTATCTCTCCCCTGTCATTCCTGACGGCTCTCATGTACAGGTCCGCCATGAAATTACTGCCGTCCCTGCGCCTGTAGTTGACCTCTGTTTTAGCGTATTTAGTGCCGGCTTTTACCTTTTCGAGCAGGGCTGTCCGTTTTTCCGGGTCCACGAAGAGTTGTTCCCTGATGTCGGTCACTTCGTCAATCATCTGCTGCGGCGAGGTGTAGGCGAACATCTCTGCCAGCCTGGCATTGACGCTGATAAATCTTCCGGTAATGGTCGACTGGAAAATGCCTGCCGGCGCCTCGTCAAAAATATTCCTGAACTTCATCTCTGAAATACGCAGGGCCTGTTCTTTTTCCTTTATTTCGGAAACGTCCACCACGCACACAAAATCAGCCATCCTTCCCTCGTATTCTATGGTCCTGCCTATGACGGTCGCCCATTTAAATGTCCCGTCCTTTTTCAGCGCCCTGACCTGATAACTCAAAAGCGCGTCCGGGTCGCCGGCCTGCTTTTTTTTGGCCTGTTGTATGACAAACCCCCTGTCATCGGGATGTATGATTTTTGCAAACCCTCCGGCGCCCATGGAATAAAAATCTTCCGGTGAATAGCCGGACATTACTATGAACCCTTTGTTAACGTATCTTATGACATTATCCTGGATTATCAGTATCCCTATCATGGAGAGTTCCGAGAGCATCCTGAATTTTTCCTCGCTCTCGCGCAGCCTTTTTTCAGCCTCTTTCCTCTCCGTGATATCCTCAATGACTGCCAGGACATAACTGATCCTGCCGTCGCCATTTCTGACACAACTCACCGATATTTCCGAGTACAGTATCGTTTTATCCCTGCGTATATAACGTTTCTCTATGGTATAGCCCTCTATTTCCCCGCTGAACATTTTTTCAAAATTCATATTATCAATGGAAATATCATCGGGGTGGGTTATGTCCTCCCATGTCAGCGCCTCCAGTTCTTTACGCGTGAACCCCAGCATGGCGCAAAACCTGTCGTTTACCTGCACCCATTTTTTATCCGGCGTGGTTATTGACATCCCGACTATCTGTTTTTCAAAAAAAAGACGGGACCTCTCCTCTGTCGTGCGCAGCTTTTTATCCGACTTTATCCTCTCATCCATCTCCTTCTGCAGGCGTATGTTGGTTTTGTTCAGTTCTTCCGTGCGTTTCAAGACCATTTCCTCGAGGCTCTCCCTGTATTTCCCGACCTCTTCCTCTGCCCTTTTCTGTCCGGTCCTGTCGATTCCTATGGAATGGACTCCCGTGAGCCTGCCCTCTCCGTCAAATATCCCCTTGTTCGTCCACGCAATCCATACCCTCTCCCCGTTCTTTTTCATGTTCTCATTCTCGCTGGAACGGTAGTTTTCCGGATGCGCGTAAATGTCCGCCATAAGAGTTTTGAGGTTAAAACCCGATGTATCAACAGGAGGCACTATGGTACCGATGACGTTCTTGCCGATAAGTTCGGAACGTTTGTAACCGAAATATTTTACGCTGAAATTGTTGAGAAATATTATATTCCCATTTTTATCCATGTTCAGTGCGATAATGTCGGTGCTGTCAATCAGACTGCGGTAGGTGCTGTAGATGTCGTGGCCCCGGGATTTTAGGGCCTTTGTTTTACGCGGCAGATTGTAATTTTTTACCGGCGTCCGTTGTTTTTTTGATAGACGATTGACGTCCTTCTTTTTTTGTTTGGCCATTATTTTCCCTTATTATTTAATCTGTTTCCCGCCCTATGTAAAGAAATATCAGATAAATAGGGTAAAGTCAACCCGCGTAGTAAACGGCTTTCCTTACTTGCTCGGTCATAAAAGTTGCGGCTACAAAGACCGTCATACCAAACCGCCCTTGTAGCCGCGACCCCTGCGGTCGCGTGGGGGCGCACTTCCTGCTCTCGCGACCATAAAGGTCGCGGCTACAACGGCGGATTTACAACACCTCTGTTCAACAAACCGCTCTTGTAGCCGCGCCCCCTGCGGTCGCGTGGGGGCGCACTTCCTGCTCTCGCGACCATGA
>JAJFUW010000162.1 GCA_021372235.1 Spirochaetia bacterium | reverse complement strand
GTCATAAATGGCAATGCGCATCTTGTTTTTGGAATCAAACCCGGAAGCCAGCGCTGCCGCGGTCGGTTCGTTGATTATGCGGACCACTTCCAGGCCGGCTATCTTGCCCGCATCTTTCGTGGCCTGGCGCTGGGAGTCGTTAAAATAGGCCGGGCACGTGATGACCGCCTTTTCCACAGGCTCGCCGAGGTATGCCTCGGAGTCTTTTTTCAGTTTCATCAGCACCATCGCCGATATTTCCGGCGGCGAGTATGTCCTGCCCAGGACCTCCACGCATACATCCCCGTTCGCGGCGGGTTTTAGTTTATAGGGTATCAGTTTTATATCCTTCTCGACCACTTTGTCCGTGTATTTGCGGCCCATGAAGCGTTTTATGGAAAACACCGTGTTTTCCGAGTTCATGACCTGCTGCCTTTTGGCGGCGTTGCCAACTAAAATGGACCCCTCTTTTGTAAAAGCCACGACAGACGGAGTTGTTCTGAAACCCTCGTCGTTCGGGATTACCAGGAGCCGCCCGTCCTCTATGATGCCCACACAGGAATTTGTGGTGCCCAGGTCTATGCCTATTATTTTTGACACTATTTTTCTCCTTGGATCAGCCGTTATTGGAATTTCTCGCGCGTTCTATTTCCCCTGCCAGTTCCGCGAGTTTTTCCGAGGTCCTGCGGTAATGCTGGTTATCCGGGTCCAGTTCCGACGCTTTTTTGAACGCATGCGACGCTTCCTGCAGTTTGTTGAGTTTAGCGTGCAGGATGCCAATGTTGTAAGAGGTTTCTGCCATAGGATATATGCTGAAAGCCAGTTGGAACCTGGTCAGCACTTCCCTGAGCTGGTCCCCTTTTTTCTTTTCATCGTAATCAGCTACCGCGTCCATGAACTTTTCGCAGGCTTCCTCGTATTTTTTTTTGTCCGCGCCCTGGAATATGTTGAATTTGAGTTCCGGAGGGGATGTCCTGATGGTTGCAAATATGAAAAAATTATAGATTTTTCTTCTCAAAGGGTTCGACAGCACATCGTATGCCTCGAGCACCTCCGAGGTGCGCTCATGCGCCCAATCCCCCCTGTCGGGGTTATGATCCGGATGGTAGCGGTAAAGCGCCGCCCTTTTTGCCTCTTCTATTTCGTCCTGTGTCGCCGCCGGCCCTATCTCCAGCAGTTCATAATAATTCATTTTTGCCATTCACTTGCTCCTTTTGGCCTGCAGTTGCAACCTGCCGTTTACCGTAATCAAAAACCATTGTATGGGAATTTAGAATTTGGTCCCTTTTAGTTTCATGAGTTCCATCGTCCCGCCGTCGGGCATCGCCACCGAGTCTATCCTGTCGTACATGGCGAGTGTGTCCGTGCCCGCGGCCACATCCCGGGACGCATATATGTCGATGACGTACTGTTTCTTTTCGCCGTATTTGGATGCGAACGTTATGTAGTCCCTGATTACGGAATATTTTTCCAGCGACAGTTTATCCACAAAATTTTTGGCCACGCTGCCGCCCATCATTATGAAATTAACGGAAAAATCCTCCACGGCATAACCCAGGGTTATCTTTGATTTTACCAGTTGTATCAGTTCCTTGCGTATCTCCACCGTCGAGATGAGTGCGCGGCGCATGTCATCCTTGTGCTTGAAAGGATACCCGAACGACAGCAGGATGTATCTGTCCGTCACCTTAAAAACAGCCCCCTGGTATTCCAGCGCCGTCATTGAGACTTTTTCTATGAATTTTTCAAGTATGAATTTCATCTCCTCGCTCATCAGTTCGTAGGTGAAATTCATGAACGATGATATGTCTATGAAAACAAATATCGCCCTGTTTGCATCCTGCTCTACTGCAGCCGGCGCGTAACCTTTTGTAATCTTATCGGTCATCTCCTGGTAGGTCAGCATCCTGTACGCCTTTTTCAGGTCATCCATTTCCTTTAAACCGTCAGCCACGGTTTCAAAAGCATCCTTTATCCTGACCTTTTCTTTTAACTCGACTATCATCCTGTTGAAGTCGTCAGCCAAAACCCCGACTTCGTCATTGGCCTTAACGTCAACCTCGACGTCCAGGTTGCCTTCCGCTACTTTTCTCATACCGGCAGCGATGATGTTAAAGTTCGTTGTGATGAAAGCAGACAGGTACCATGCTCCTATCCAGCCCACCACCAGTACAGCCAGCGCAAGCAGGCATGTGTTCAATATCATCCAGTTCTGTGATGTATATAACCCCCACATTGTGTATTTTACTATCAGTTTTGTGGTCCCGGCGGATGATATTGCGGAATTTGCCGCCGCAGC
>JAJFUW010000207.1 GCA_021372235.1 Spirochaetia bacterium | reverse complement strand
TATATTATCCGCTTATTCGCCTTCTTTTTCAACTATTTTTGTGCCGTTTGCCTCGCCCCTATTTTACGGCTATCACAAAATAGTCCGGCGGCTGATTTTTAACGCCCGCAAGCAATCCCCTGACCGCCCTTAAAATATTTTTTAGCACCGAGTTATCCCAGCTCTCCCTGTCCGGGCCCTGTTCCAATATCGTGAATCCGGCAGCTTCAAGCATGTCCGCAGCTTCAGCGGCACTGTATGGTTTTACGTGTGTCTTATCTTTCCAGAACTCCGTTGTAGCCACATGGATGTTTTTGACGTTTGGAAAAATGGCTATGAAAATCCCTCCCTTTTTTAGCAGCCTGTTCGAGTTCTTTAACAGCCGTCTCAGGCGTTTCTCTTCAAAGTGTTCGATTATATGGCGGGCGTATATGCCGTCATATTTCCCGGCCCGCTCTCCTTTTAAATATGCCACTATCTCCTTTTTTATGACTTTGACCCCCGGCGGGCAGTTCGGGTGCGTATCAACTCCGGTCGCGTCAAGGCCGTTCTCCGCGCAGAGCGACAGGAAATCCCCGCCGCCGGAGCCGAGTTCCAGTATCCTGCCGCCCGTTTTGAACCTTTTTAGATATTTCATCTGTTTCTGTTTATTGTCCATGGTCCCTCCATTTGCCGGTCAGCCTATATCTGCGTCTTTTGTTAAATATCCCCGTGGATCTATGGCTAAACAATGCCCTTCAGATAATTCAAAAAACGTGCCGCTTCCGTCTTCCAGTTGTATTCTCTGTGAATGAACGGTTTCGCATCTTTGTTCTTGCCGTTTTTTGCCAGGGCCTTTTCAATGGCATCCGCGAATGCCTCCGGCGTTGGCCTGCAGGTGCGGATGAACCCTTTAAAATCCCCTATCTCTCCCACTTCCGTAGCCACGACCGCCCTCCCCAGCCCCAGATATTCACGCAGTTTCATTGATGCGCGGTATTTGTTTACGGGCAGATCCGCGTAATAGACCAGACACAGGTCCGCGGCGCACGCGTACGCGGCCGCTTTTTCCTGCGTTACCTGTCCGGTAAATACCACCATGTTTGCCATTCCAAGTTTCTTCACCTTTTTCCTGTAATATGCTTCCATCGGTCCGCCGCCCGCCACTATCAATCTTACGTCTTGTTCCTCTATTTTACCCACAGCGCAGAGTATCTCGTCGAGATAAGCAGCTATATTCAGGTGTGCCATATAGAACAGTATTTTAAACCCCTCGTGTTCCTTCCTTATCTTTTTTGCCTGCGCCGCGCGGCTACCCGTAAAAAATTCCGCATCGACACACTGTTTGAGGTAATAGACCCTGTTTTTGTATTCCGGGTTTTCCCTTATTATAAGCTTCATCAATTCCCTGTTATGCGTTGTCAGCAGGTCTGCGGTTTTTACCAGTCTGTGCTGTAGCCGCGCGATGAATGAAGAGAACGCTCCGTCCCTGTAGCCGTGATCGAGGTCGTCGATGTCTATAACCAGCCTGGCTCCGCCGGATTTAAGCAACATGGCCGGCAACACCGTGTTCGGGTATGGTTTTACTATGATGACGACGTCATACTTTTTGTTCAGCAGGGCAAAGAAATAAAAGAAGAATGATAGGATAAAATCAGCCATCAGCGGCATGGATACAAACGGCGGGGCCAGGTATTCTGTGGACGGTTCGAATTTTTTCAGGTATTTTGCCAGGTAATAGGCCCGGAGCGCCGACCCGGTATTTGACGCCTGGGATGACATTACCAATATTTTCACAGGGGAACCTTCCTTATTTCAACACCCGACGGCCTTTTATTTTTCATGAACGACCTGCCTGATAAAAACCCTATGATAAGCCCGAAACCATAACCCACATGGACTATGAGAAAACTCAGTACCGCGGTAAAGAAAGCCTGCATGCTTTTAAGCCTTACGCCGATGGCTATGGATATGATAATCGTTATCGCCATATAGGCCGCAAAAGGTATCTGCAGTATCTCCGGAAGCATTGAAAAAACCGCAAGCACCGCATAGATGGAAAATAAAGCCGTCATGATGTTTGGCAAGTCTTTTAAATTAACGCCGCCCGCCAGTATCTGTCTGGCCCTGCCTCTGCCGTAGGAGAAACATTGCCGGACAAAATCATTCAGGTCATCCCGCATTGACCTGGCCGACCATACTTCCGGGTCATATATCACCCTGTACCCGGCTTTTTGGACCCTGTTCAGGAAATCGTTCTCCTCGTTAGGATACAGTTCTTCCCTGAACCCGCCGAGTTTCAGGAACACTTCCCTGCGCACGAACATGTTGCACAGTATCAGTTCCTTCTCGCCGGACTCCCTGCGGGCGCCCCTGCGCGCGTACCTGGCGCTCGATGTGAATGTCGCCCACGGGTTTGAGAGCACTTCCCCGAACACCAGCTGGGACATATTGCCGTCAGGACGAGGCATGGCCGGCCCGCCTACAGCCGCAATCTCCGGAGAGGTCCCGAATATATCCATTGCCCTATCCGCCGATTCCGGGTTCACTACCGTATCATCGTCGATAAAATAAATCAGCGGCGAAGTCGCCTGCGCCACTCCCAGGTTACGCTGGAGCGAAGGGTTCTCCCCCTGCACCAGTATCAATTCCTGCGGTTTAAAACCGTTAAGATTGAGTTTTATCTGTTCCTGCACTTCAAGGTCGCGCACCGCGCATACAACCGATATCATATCCACCCTTCCTTTTTCATGAGCGGTACCAGTTCCTTCAGTGCCTTTATCCTGGCCACGCCGTCATTTTTTGCCGCATCCTTAAACGAGAACTGCGCGTGCTCTGTCCTGCGCGTGAGCCAGACCGGTATCACTCCCGCCCTGCGCGCACCATTTATGTCGGCCAGGTAATTGTCCCCGACATAGAGAAATTCCCCTTTTTTTACCCCGGCTTTTTTCACGGCCCTTAAAAATATGCCCGGTTCGGGTTTTTCTATCCCCTCTTTTT
>JAJFUW010000206.1 GCA_021372235.1 Spirochaetia bacterium | reverse complement strand
TTAAACCTTTTTCACCTGTCAAATCTTCCGGTTTCTTGTAGTCCTTTAACAACTCGTCCAACAACTTGTCATCGAGCGCCATAATCCGTCCTCCCTATTATATTCGGTACACATAGTGTACCTCAGATTATGGCCTTTTACGCAGTCTTTATGACATACTCAATACCCGCATAAACACGTCCGGTTGCGTTTCCGCAGGCTAAAGAGGCCGTCTCAAAACTAAAAGAAATATATTTTTTCGCGAAACATCTTGTTTTACGAAATATGTTGCCGCAATATGTTGTGGTAGTTTTCGTTAGAAAAATACTTTTGATACAATCTCTAAAGCCTGCGGCTATATTTCCTAAAATACCATTCCAATACGGTTTACAGTTTTATCCTGAACACCAGCGCCCTTTCGATACCCCTGAAGTCCTTCACCGCTTTAACAAATTCCCATTTCCCGTTCTCAAACATAACCCTGACATTCTTCCCCATGCCGTCGCCTATCTCCATTGCCAGGTAGCCGCCCGGCATGAGCAGGTCCGGGCCCTGCTGTGCAAATTTGGTATAGAATGTGTAGCCGGTCGAGCCGTCTGTTAACGCCTCTGCGGGGTCGTGTTGAACCTCTTTCTGGAGCCGTTTTATGGCGGCTTTTTTTATGTAAGGCGGGTTTGATACTATGAAGCCAAATCTGAGCCGCAGGGAGGCTGCAATGCGGAAAAAATCGCCTTTTAGGGGTTTTACTTGGCGCGATACCCCGTATGTCATGGCGTTTGTCATGGCCAGGTTCAATGCCTTTTCATTAATGTCAAAACAGTAGAACCTTCGGAGCCAATTAATTTCTTTTAACAGGGTTACCGGCAGTATGCCGCTGCCTGTTCCGCAGTCGGCCGCATATCCGGCCATCGGGAGCCTGTCTGCTATGGATAGGACCGCTTCTATCAGCGATTCGGTGTCGGGCCTGGGTATGAATACTCCTTTTGAGACTTTGAACTCCCTGCCAAAGAAACATTCCACCCCGGTCAGGTACTGTATCGGCACCCTCTTTGCCCGCAGGCTGCACAGACGCAGAAATTTCGTTTTGCACGCCGCGGGCATGTCGTCGCGCATGGACGCGAACAGTTCCTCTTTTGTTATTTTACACGAATAGCATAGCAGGTACAGAGCTTCGCTGTAGGCGCTGTTCCTGTCGCGTAATACCTTTGTGAGCTGTTTGCGGCCATGGTCGAGCGCCCGTGCATAGGTCATATTTTTTCAGCCCCTTAAGAAAACCCAGGAATCCGTATTTTAATTTGGCGGTAAAACCGGACGATGCGCTGATATTTTCCCTTATCGGCTCCGTCCCTTACCATATCCAGAGTTGTTTTGCCCTGATTGTTAATAATAGTTGCAGCGGCTCCCGCTATGTGCCTGTCTCCCATTGATACAGCCTGTATCAGCGGAGTTAACAGCGTGTTGAATAAATATCCCAGGCGTTCAAATCAGCGTCCGTCCGGAACGCATATATAATTTTTGAAAGACGGCTTCCTGTCGCGGTTTTTAAAAGCATTTTATTTGGAAGATCCAAATGTTCCCTCTTTTAATCGGCTTTATCTGTTTGCCGCCTATTTTTCCGCAAGCTGTTTCTGGTTGTAATCATCCTCAAGTTTGTCGATAAAATCGTCTATATTGCCCTGCATGACGCTCTCGAGGTTATAAATGGTGAGGCCGATGCGGTGATCCGTCACCCTGTTTTGCGGATAATTATATGTCCTTATCTTTTCCGAACGGTCACCCGAGCCTATCTGCGCCTTGCGGTTCGAATCCAATTTTGCCTTTTCATCGCCTTCGAGTTTGTTTTTGACCCTCGCGCGCAATATGGTCATGGCCATTTCCCTGTTCTTTATCTGCGAACGCTGCACCTGACAGTACACTTCCAGCATGGTCGGCAGATGTACGATCCTGACTGCGGATTCCGTCCTGTTGACGTGCTGTCCACCCGCGCCGGATGCCCTGCAGACCTCGATTTTTAGGTCATCGGGTTTGAGTTCAAAATCAACCTCTTCCTGTTCCGGCAGTACCGCGACCGTCGCGGCCGATGTATGTATGCGCCCCTGTGTCTCTGTCGTCGGGACACGCTGGACCCTGTGTGTGCCGCTCTCGAACCTTAATTTGCCGTAGGCGTCCGAGCCTTTTACCATGAATATTATTTCCTTGAAGCCACCCAGATTTGTAGGGCTGGATTCCATAATCTCAATCTTGTATTTGTTGTTCTCACACCATTTGGAGTACATCTTGTAGAGGTCACCGGCGAACAGCCCTGCCTCGTCGCCGCCCGTGCCCGCCCTGATTTCCATTATCGCATTCTTTTTATAATCCTTGTCCTTTGGGATGAGCATGTATTCGAGTTCCAGTGTCATGGCCTTTAGCCTGGCTTCACACTCGATAAATTCAGCCCTTGCCATGTCAATCATCTCCTGGTCTCTCTCGGTATCGAGCAGATGTTTCGCGTCTCTGCATCTCTTTTCCAGGGCCATGTATTCTTCGTATTTTTCAACGATTTCCTTTATTTCGGAGTGCTGTTTCATTTTTAGTGAATACATTTCCCTGTTATTGATGACAGCCGGATCCGTGAGATCGCGGTTTAAATGTTCAAAATCAACCTTCATCCTTTCAAGCCTGTCCAGGAGGAGCATTTTATCCCCTTTTCGCCTTTTTAGACGCTGTTTTTTTCAGATACGCGTTCTCGAGTTTTACGGCCAATTTCAGCGAGGCCACTGCCGTTGCCACCATCTTTTCATCCGGCTCTTTTGTCGTTAACAACTGAAAAGCCAGCCCCGGCGCTATCAGTATTTTTACCAGCGGGTTGTCGCGGTATTTATCGGAAAGTTTCAATGCCTCATAAGAAAGCCCCACTATTGGTATGAGAAGCGGTATTTCCCACAGTATCCTCTGCCACAGTTTGAGCTCCGCCGGCAGACACAACACAAATATAAACAAACTGACAATAAGTGTGATGATTATGAACGCCGTGCCGCAGCGGGGGTGGCGAGTCGAGTATGGTTTTATGTTCTTGTATACAAGCGGCTTGCCGTCCTCGTAAGTGTAGATGCATTTATGCTCGGCTCCGTGGTACTGGAAAAGCCTCTTTACGTCGTTCATGAGGGATATGCTCCATACATATAGCAGAAATATGGCCATTTTAAAAACTACCATGCCCGTATTGAACAGGTACCTGTTGGTGTTGACATCAGCAAACTGTTTTGCGAGCAGTCTGTTTAACGCATAAGGAAGCATTATAAACAAACCGACCGCCAGTATGATGGCAATGGTAAATGATATCGCATTCTCCAGTACCTCATTACGCGGCTTTAAGTCCTTGACTTTTACATTTTTCTTTTTGGCCTCGTCCAGCCTGATATCCTCGTCCAGGATATTTGCGGACCATGTCAGCGCCTTAAAACCCAGCGACATGGACTCGTACATGGAGAGCACGCCGCGCAATACGGGCCATTTTAGAAATTTGAACCTGTCCGCAGCGGAGTTAACAGCGCCGGACGTGGTTACCATACTGCCCGACGCTCTGCGCACCGCAATCGCGTAATAATGCGGGGCCCTCATCATGACCCCTTCTATCACCGCTTCTCCGCCCACGTTGAATTTGACCGGTTTGGTTGCCATTTAAAACCTTCTCTCGCGTCCGTTATATGCGGACTGTTGTATTGAAAAAATAAAAGGGACACTCTCCTTTTAAGGAATGTGCCCCGTTATTATATAGCCGCGGAGGCTGCCCGCCAAAAAACCTGCAGAACAGGCGCCAGTAAAAAGCGCCGGCTGTCGGGCCCTTAGCTCTTTGCTTTTTCGGCTTTTTCCGCCATGTCGGCTTTTTTTGCCACTTTCTTTTTGAACTTTTCAACGCGGCCATCCGCGTCAACGAACTTCTGCACCCCCGTAAAGAACGGGTGGCATTTCGAACAAACGTCGACTTTTAAATCGCCGACCGTTGTCCTTGTTTTGAACGTGTTGCCGCAGGCGCATGAAACCGTTGCCTCTTTATAATCCGGGTGTATACCTTTTTTCATTATAATTCTCCTTGAAATATTTTAGTCTATTACGCATCAATCTATGTTCATTGCCTCGAGAAACGCCTTGTTAGTCTTGCGCTTGCTCATTTCTTCGTTCAAAAACTCTATGATGTCCACGGGTTTCATCTTTGACAGGAGAGCCTTACGCAGTACCCATATTTTGGTCAGTGACTCCCTGTCAATCAGGAGTTCTTCTTTTCTGGTCCCTGATTTTGATATATCTATGGCCGGGTAGAGCCTCTTGTCAGCCAGCTCGCGCGAAAGCACAATCTCGCTGTTGCCCGTTCCCTTGAACTCCTCAAATATGACATCGTCCATCTTTGAACCGGTTTCGATAAGGGCAGTGGC
>JAJFUW010000185.1 GCA_021372235.1 Spirochaetia bacterium | reverse complement strand
CAAAATCCTTTGTCCCGAGCCGTTCAATTATGGACTTTATCCCGTTGTGGCCGCCGTCGCCTCCCCCGAACTTTATCTTTAATTTGTAGACGGGCAGGTCAATGTCGTCGTGGATTATTATGAGGTCGTCGGTTTTTATTTTGTATTTATCCCTGAAGTGTTTTACCGCGTCCCCCGAGAGGTTCATGTAGGTGAGCGGTTTTATGATAACACAGTTGCGGCCCTTTATCTCTTTTTCCGAAAAATTGGCCAGCGAGTTTTTCGCGGAGAGCTGGAAATGATAGCGGGAAGCTATATAGTCCACAAATTCAAAACCTATGTTATGGCGCGTATGGGCGTATTCCTGCCCCTTGTTCCCCAGCCCCACTATCATTTTCATTCATTCACCCTGATTATTCGTAATGCGTCCACATTCTGAGCACTTTAACGGTCCTATTTTCCCTGACAACCCGGTACACGAGCCTGTGCCGGATGTTGATTCTGCAGGAATATGCCCCCTGTCAGGTCTCCACATAGTTTCTCATAAGGCGGCGGGTTTGTATAGGGGGCTTTCTTCAGGAGTTCGGCAAACAAAAAGGCCCGCGTTCCCGCGGGCCCTTTTGTTTGGTGCGTATATTTTATTTCTTGCCTTTTTTCTCTTCTTTGCCGGCTGCCGGGGCTTTTCCTTTTTCCGCCGCCGCGCCTTCCGCGCCTTCCGCCGTGGCGCGTTCCTTCTTGATGAGTTCCGGCTCGGCTCCCGCCGCGCCTTCCGCTCCAGGTGCTGCCGCCGCTCCCTCCGCGCCGGGCACTGCCGCCGCTGCCGTCGGCTCTTCCTCAATCTTATGCGAGACTACTGTAAATACCGTCTTTGCCTTCGGGTCCATGACTTCCAGGCCCTCTGCGAGTTTCATCTCGCCTATCGTTATCGACTGCCCTATCTTTAACGGTGATACGTCCACTTCCAGTTTGGCGGGCAGATCCTTTGGTATGCAGCGTATGTTCAGTTCACGCGTGATGTGCTCGAGTATGCCGCCTATTTTGACGCCTTCCGCGATGCCCGTCGGGAACACGGGCACCTTGAATACCGTTTTCTCGGTCTCGGATATCTGGTGGAAATCCGTGTGTATAATCTCATCCGTCATCGGGTCCCTCTGGACTTCCTGGATGACTACGAGTTTTTCCTCGTTCTGCCCCTTTCCGGTAAGCTTAAGGGTGATGAGAAGCGTCCCCTCGGACAAGGTTCTGACCGTTTTCTCGATGTCCCTTATCTTTATCTCAATGGGCATGCTCTTTGTCTCTTTCCCGTACACTACGGCCGCGACCTTGCCGTCTTTTTTCAGTTTCCTTGCCGGTACCGAACCGTCGCGTAATTCCGCTTCCATGGTTACTCTCTCCATTTCCTTATTTCCTCCTTGAAATTCAATTCCAACCTGCAGGCAAAAACTACCTGAATAGCTGTGATATTGTTTTTTCTTCGTGTATCCTGGTTATTGCTTCACCGAAAAGTTCCGCCACGGACAAAACCGTTATCTTCTTCAGGTCTTTCCTGGCGTCCTGGGGTATCGTGTCCGAAACAACAACTTCTTTAATCGGCGAGTCTATTATTTTATCTATGGCCTGGCCGGAGAACAGCCCGTGAGTCATGCAGGCGTATATGTCGCGCGCGCCCTTGGCTTTTAGGAATTTGGCCGCCTGTATGAGCGTGCCGCCGGTCGCTATCATGTCGTCCGGAATTATAATGTCCTTGCCCTTTACGTCGCCGATTAAGTGCATCGCCTCGACCGATTCCGGGCCGCTGCGTTTTTTGTCGACAACGGCCAGTTCGGTGTTTAACTTGTCCGCGAAATACCACGCCAGCTTTATGCCGCCTATGTCCGAGGTTGATATCATGAGGTTCTTTAGTTTTTTCTTTTTGAAATAGTTTATAAATATCGGCGCCGCGAGCAGATGGTCCACCGGTATGTCAAAAAATCCCTGTATCTGTCCGGCGTGCAGGTCCATGGTCAGCACCCTGTTTGCGCCCGCCGTTGTCAAAAGGTTAGCTACGAGTTTTGCCGTGATCGGCACGCGCGGCTGGTCCTTGCGGTCCTGCCTGGCGTAACCGTAGAACGGGAGCACGGCCGTTATCCTCTTGGCCGAGGCCCTCTTTATCGCGTCTATCATGCACAGCAGTTCCATCAGGTTGTCATTTGACGGCGGGCAGGTGGACTGTATTATGAAAACATCCTTGCCGCGCACGTTGTCGTTTATCTTTACCCTGGCTTCGCCCTCGGGGAACCTCCCCACCATGGCGTCACCGAGCTTCTGGCCTATGGATTCGGCAACGGCTTTTGCAAACTTGTAGTTCGCGTTGCCGGAAAATATTATCATTTCACTCTCCCTGTTTTTTTCCATTTGTCCGTTTCTCCTTGTTTACCTGCCGGGCCCGCGCTATTGCCAGCGCTCCTCCGGGCACGTCCTCGGTAATGACCGAGCCTGCCGCTATCACGACGTTGTCGCCTATCGTGACCGGGGCCACGAACTTCGTATCGCTCCCCACAAAGACCTTTTTGCCTATTTTGGTTTTGTGCTTGTTCACTCCGTCATAATTGCAGGTTATAGTACCCGCGCCTATGTTGGTGCCGCTGCCTATTTCAGTGTCACCTATGTAACTCAAATGTGCGACGTTAACGTTGTCGCCGATTATTGATTTCTTTATCTCGACATAATTACCTATCCTGCAGTTGTCGCCTATTACCGTGTCCTGCCTGACATGGGCAAACGGCCCTATGATACAGCCTTTACCGACGCTCGTTTTCCCGCGGATTACGGTACAAGGATTTATGACGGTATCTTTACCGATGGTCACATTTTCGTCAATAAACACCGTATTAAAATCGGCTATAGTTATACCATTTTTGCAAAGTTTTTCAAGAGTTTTTTTATTTTTCATTA